>CAYJQS010000047.1:0-4423 GCA_964372515.1 uncultured Candidatus Saccharibacteria bacterium | reverse complement strand
GTGAAGCCGGCCCTAGCACTTTCCAGAAAATGATCGAGTGGCTGAAAAAACAATAAATCTTCTTGATTTTTAGCCTTATTTCATATAGATTAAGATTGTTTCCGCCCGTAGCTCAGTCGGTAGAGCTGCTCCCTTTTAAGGAGAAGGTCGCAGGTTCGATTCCTGCCGGGCGGACCAGAATTTGACTTTCGGAAAATTACACAACTACTGTGTTATAATAATAGCAAAAGTCGTATTATCAACTAATAAAATTTATTAACAATATGGAAAAAGAAATAGGCAAAGTGAATCATTGGTACGACAAAATTAACGTGGCTGTGGTGGAGTTGTCCGGGGCACTCTCGGTCGGCGCTGACATCGTAGTAAAGAAGGGAGAGGAAACACATCCTGATAAAGTTCTCTCGATGCAGTTGGATCACAAAGACATTACCTCTGGCAAGAAGGGTCAAGAGGTGGCCATTAAAATTTCTGGGGTCGCTAAAGACGGTGCTTTAATTTGCAAAACCGCCTAACTTTTATGGCTCTTGCATATAGAGTTAAAAATTTTAGAAGTTGTAAAGTTAAAACGCTTCCAGTAAAAACTGCTCAAGAGTAGTTTCGGCATCCTCCCCTTTTGCCCGTGCTTCCGGCAGTAAGTATGAGAGCCTGGAAGTGAAATTTTTTAATTCAGCTTCCGAAAATTTACTGAAATTCTTTTTTAGAATCATATCTTTGGCTTTCCAGAAAAGCACCCCGGTAAGTTCTTCCAGCATTACCCCTCTATCCATCGCCATACGAAAATAAATCCAGAGATTCAGTCTGTCTTTCTGGCCAAAAGCATTTGCCAGTAAGAAATTATCGAACTTTTCCAGCTTGGCTTTGGGTAATTCAAAAATATTAAGCTCGGCTCTAGCTCTTTTAAAAACATCCAGTATTGGCTTTGCTAACTTACCATCTAAAAAAACAAAATCATTTTGTGATTCCCTCATCAAATTCAATTTCTCTAAAATAAAGTCTCTTATGTCCTCTCGCTCCAGAATATTAGAAAACACTACAACGCATTTAGTAAAAAAAAGTCCCGAGCCGGAATAAAAACTTTCTATCTGGGTTTTGTTAAATTCATTTCGACTAATAAAAAAAGTTTCTCCGTCTTTGGGTATAGACTTTATGAATTTTATATAAGCTCCGTGCTTTGCTTTTGCATCATCCCCCGCAAAAAGGTATATCATAAGTTAAAACTTAACTATTTTTTTGTATTCTAAATATGGAGCGCCGTATTTTTTTACCAGAAGAGACTCTTCTTTCTTTAAGAAAACAAGTTTCGTCACGACTAGAGAAATAAGGGTAGATAAAATCACAAAAAATGCATTGATCGTGATGCCAAACCCAAGCATTAACAAGAAAAGACCCCAGTGCGTTGGGCTGCGAGTATAACAATACGGTCCGCGGCAAAAATGTTCCGTTTTTATTTCTTCTATTCTTCTCAAATCTCTAGAAGTTTTCTGCGCCCAGAGTATTAAAAGAGAAGCTAGGGCTAAAAACACAAAACCGATTGGGGCCATAATAGAAGTTTTAAAAATTTTAACTGGAAAAGCTAAATCTAAGAAAAAACTTAAAAGAAATAAAAGCAAGTAAAAAGAATAGGAGTGCGCTAAAATATGGTGGACGGAGCGCTCACTTTGCTTACTGCTTCTGGTTTGTTCTTTATTGTCTAAAAGCTCCATATTTTTACTATAGCACAAACAGATTATTTAACCTCCCCTAAATTATACCCAAAATTGTAGTGGACTTCAATAGGAATATCGGTTTTGTAATGCAGATATGACCTTAAAAGCACCCCTTCCATGGCCCTCTTGATAATTTCATTTACCTCTGTAAGAGCACTATCTTCTATTTCATAGACCAATTCGTCATGAATCTGAAGAATTAGATGCGCTTTATTCTTTAGCCCAGCTTTTGTTAAATCTTCCTCCGCAAATCTGATAGCGAGTTTGATGATGTCGGCCGCGGTGCCCTGAATTGGAGCGTTGGTGGCAGTGCGCAGGGCCATGTTTTTTAAAAATGGAATTTTGGAATTTATGTTTTGAAAATTCCTACGCCTGCCAAAGAGAGTTTCGGTATATAAATTTTTCTCTGCAAAAGTTTTTACCTTTTCTAAATAATCCCTAACCCCGGAGAATTGATTAAAATAATTATCGTAGAATTTTTGCGCCTCTTCGCGCGTACCGCCTAAATTTTTCCGCAGAGCCGTCACTCCCATACCGTAAATTATGCCAAAGTTTATCACTTTCGCCTGGCGACGCATTTCACTGTCTACTTTTTCTATCGGCACCCCAAAAACAAAGGATGCTACCCCCGCATGTACATCTTTTTTCTCGCGGAAGATTTGAGTTAGCTTTTTATCGCCCGAGAGCATGGCCGCTACTCGTAATTCTATCTGACTGTAATCAAAAGCGGAGAGTTTATGCCCTTTTTCTGCCACAAAACCATCTCGAATACGCCTGCCTAATTCAGTTTTGATTGGAAGGTTCTGTAAATTTGGATCGGAAGAAGAGAAACGACCGGTGGTTGAACCGTTTTGGATAAATTTTGCGCGGAGTCTGCCGTCCTCACCCGCCATTTTGGGAATTACATCAATATAAGTTGAAAGTAATTTTTGCAATTCTCGATACGCAATAATTTCTTTTATAATTGGATTATCTTCCTCTAGCTCTTCCAAGACCGATACTTTAGTAGAAAGGGACCCACTCGCGTTTTTCTTTCGGCTAGACTTGCTATTTTTTATTTGCATTTTATTAAATAAAACATCAGAAAGTTGTTTTGGAGAATTTATATTAAACTCTACGCCGGCCATTTTATATATTTTTTTTGTCAGAATATCCAATTCTTTATGATATTCTTTTGATAGATTCTCTAAATATTTTTTATCTATCAATACTCCATAGCTTTGCATTTCTTTTACTATGGGCATTAAGGGCTTTTCGATTTCTTCATAAACTTTTTCTAGATTTTTCTCTTTTAATTTTTGAAAAATAAATTCACGCGCTTCTGGTAAAGAATCTTTACCAGAAAAAAGCAAAATATCTTCCAGGCTGGGGGTGGTAATGTCGGAATTTATTAGCCAGAGAGCAACGCTGGCTTCTTGAAATTCTACCTCACCCGGCCTTTCGGCCACCCGCTCCAACCCCTCCTGACCTCCCCTTGTCAGGGGAGGCAAATTGTTTCCCCCTGATAAGGGGGAGTAAGGGGGTTCAAGGAGAGGGGCTGGGGGTGAGGTGTGGTTCCCAAAGAAAGTTTTTAGTCGCGCAAATAAACTCCTGAATTCGAACTGCAGGAAAACTTGTTCAATTTTTTTTAAGTCAGCGTTTTGCCAAAAAGTTTTCTCCGGTATTTTAAAATCAACAGGTGCATCCTGTCTGATTTTGGCTAAAGTTTTTGAAAAGATGGCTTCTTCTTCATTGTTTTTTATAAGTTCTAAAATTCTAGGAGAAACACCCATTTTTTTTGCTAACTCTTCATCTTTTTTTCCGCCCGAGGCGGATCCGCCTTTGGCGGAAAATTGCTTGTATATTTCCTCAATCGTGCCAAATTTTTTTATTAAACTGGTAGCAGTTTTCTCACCAATGCCTTTGATGCCAATAATATTATCCGATGGATCGCCACGCAAGCCTTTGTAGTCCGGCAAAAATTCCGGTTTGAAACCGAAGCGTTCGACTACTTTTTCTTCATCGTATAAAATAGTGTCGTTGATTCCTTTTTTTAAAGTGTAAACTTGCACCTTCTTGTCATCCACCAATTGCATGGTATCCATATCCCCCGAGGCGATGATGATATTAAACCCCTCCCCGCCCCTCTCCTTATCAAGGAGAGGGTGAAGGGTGAGGTTCTTCATTTTATGCACTATGGTGCCCAAAACATCGTCAGCCTCAAAACCCGGAGAATCATAAATCGGAATATTAAACGCTTCAAAAATCTGGCGAGAGTTTTTTAATTGAGTTATTAGCGCCTCGTCGGCTTTGATTCTCTTTGCCTTATAGCCTGCATAAGCTTCGTGGCGGAAAGTTTTACCGGGCAGATCATAACAGGCTACTATGTAGTCCGGCTTTAGATCGCTCACTATCCTCATAATCATGGTAGAAAGGCCGTAGAGGGCCCCAGTTGGCTCACCCCGCGACGACAGAAACTCCGGTAGGGCATGATAGGCGCGATGAATTATCGCATGCGCATCCAGTAAGACTAAGGTTTTATTTTTTCTATCATTTTCTTTGGTCACTATGTAAATTATAGCACTTAAGATATAATTTATATGCTGTGGCAGACTTTGATGAAGAAAAACAGAATAAACAACTGGATGATTTGCATCGAGTGGAAGAAGAGCAGTTGGTGGCCATGTTAGCAGAATCAAAATATGGCCTCCCTTATGCTGACCTCGCCCGCCTCTCAA
>CAYJQS010000046.1:0-4472 GCA_964372515.1 uncultured Candidatus Saccharibacteria bacterium | reverse complement strand
GGTGATGACGAGGGTGGTGGTGGTGATGAGGAAACTCCTCCAGTATTGCCTCAATGCTCCGATGGTCTAGACAACGACAGCGATGATAAAATTGATTATCCGGAAGATCCTGGATGCTATGGACCAGAAGACACTAAGGAATACAACAAAAAGAATCGCGGGAGTTCCGGGCCAACACATTCTTCTGGCCAAGTCTTGGGTGCGGCGACTGAACTCTGTAACTGGGATGTAAACACATATATGCGCCGAGGCTATAGAAACGACGCTTCGCAGGTTACAATCTTGCAACGCGATCTTTTGAATGGTTATATGAATTTAGGGTTAGTAGTGGACGGTCTATATGGTCCTCTAACTGAAGCGGCTGTGAGAGCTTTCCAGACAGCAAAGAAAGATAAAGTGCTTATCCCTTGGGGACTAACTTCTCCGACTGGAATTTTCTACAAGACAACTCTAGTGGAAGCCAAGAACACTATCTGTCCAGGATTACTCTTGCCGATACCTACAGATTTGGTTCCATGGAGCGCAAATACAGGAACTGTTCCTCCGCCTGCAAACTAGAAATTAAACAAGAAAAGCTTTATAATATATACATTGGTTTACATACATAAGTCCTTGACTTTGTATGTAAATTGGTGTATAATTATAGTATGCAGCGCATATCGCTATGGCTAAAAAAATATTTCATTCCGCATGAAGGGAATGAATACAAACCGCATTTTCTGCGTCACGAAGCGATGCTGTTTTTTTTCTTTTTGGTTATTATCGTTGAGCTTGGTTTCCTCATCCAAGTATTTCTTATCTTCGATAAAACTAAATTCTTGGCCAGTGTTTTGCCTGGCGTGCTGGCAACGCTCACTAATGAAGAGCGAGCTCTAAATGACGCGCCGCCCCTGGTGGAAAATGATTTACTCAAAGCGGCTGCGCAAATGAAAGCGGAAGATATGGCCACGCGTGGATACTTTGCCCACACCAGTCCCGACGGTAAAACACCTTGGTATTGGTTAAACCAAGTAGGGTACCGATTCCTGGCCGCCGGGGAGAACTTGGCCGTAAACTTTTTTGAATCCGACGACGTTGGCAGAGCTTGGATGAACTCGCCAACCCACCGCGCGAACATTGTAAAAAAAGATTTTACTGAAATCGGCATCGGAGTTGCCGACGGCGTGTATGAAGGCAGGCATACTGTGTTCGTGGCGCAATTTTTTGGCACACCGCTTAAAATAATTCCTCTGGAAAACACTGCCTCCACTCAGGCCTCAACTACTACCCCAGAATCTCCGAAGCCAGAAGCAGTTGCCGTAAATACACAGACGACGCCTGTGTCTCCGGCGCCCGAGCCAATAGAAATAAAAGTATTAGGTGAAGAAACAAAATTTATAGACAAAGTTTTGACTTCTCCGCGCCAGTCCTTGACCTACGCCTATATGGGAATCGCTTTACTGGTGTTACTAGCGCTAATGCTGGCAGTTTTTATCAGATCCGAAATTCAGCATCCAAAAATTATATTTAGGGGGCTGGCTCTGGTGGCCGTGATTATTGCCTTATCGTTTGTTAATTTACAAGTGCTTAACCTTGATACCAAAGTGCCAATAGACATCTCGGCAAATGTTATCGAGGTGTTTTCCATAATAGAATAAGCGCATTTGCATATATATGCCAAAGTGCAGTATAATGGTTTTATGCGTAAAGCGAAAATACTTTTGGGTTTGGGTATTTGGGTAATGGTGTTGCCTTATTTGGGTTTTCCGCAGTTTTATAAAAATATTTTATTTTTTTTAAGCGGGGTGGGGCTTGTTTATTTAAGCTACATTTTGTATAAAGAGAATAAAGGGCAGAAAGAAAATTTCGATAATTTTTCAGAAAATCATTTTGAGGAAAAGGGAGAGGTTCAAAACGAAATATAAACTTAAAATAAAAATAAATGTTGGAATCTTCTAAAATTAGATATATTTCTGTTAACATTTTGGTTGCAATTATTATTTTTGCTTCGGGTATTTATCTGGGCTTCAATAAGCAGGTAGAAATAAGTGAAGCCGTGGGTGTTTCAAGCGAAGAAACTGCAACTGCAAAAGAATCGGAGTTTGCCGCTTTCTGGAAGGTCTGGAACACTATAGATGAAAAGTACCCAGATGCTGATAAAATCACTGATCAAGAGAGGGTTTACGGGGCTATTTCAGGGCTTTTAGACTCATTAAATGACCCGTATAGCGTCTTTTTCCCGCCAGAGGAGGCCAAGTCCTTTGAGGAAGATATAGCCGGTAATTTTATTGGAGTGGGCATGGAAGTAGGTAAAAAAGACAAAGTGCTAACGGTAATTGCCCCACTAAAAGATACCCCCGCTTATAGAGCAGGCATAAAATCCGGCGATAGAATTATAAAAATCGATGAGGTAGAAACTGCCGGCTTAAGCGTGGAGAAAGCGGTTAAGTTGATAAGAGGGGAGAAGGGCACTACGGTCACTCTCAGCATAGTGCGTGATGGAGAAAAAGAGCCGAAAGAAATAAAAATCGTGCGAGATATTATTATTATGCCGACGATTGAAGCTGAAATTCGCTCCGATGGAATTTTTGTGATAAGACTTTATAGTTTTTCCGCCAACTCTACTGGATTTTTCAAGAACGCCATAAATAAATTTGCGGAGTCCGGCGGGGACAAACTACTACTCGATTTACGAGGAAATCCGGGAGGATATTTGGACGCAGCCGTTAATATAGCAAGCTGGTTTTTACCCGGAGGCAAACCAGTGGTGATAGAAGATTCGGGACCCGAAGAAAAGCAAAAAATATTCAGAAGCAAGGGACACAATTTATTTGGAGACGATTTAAAATTTGTGATTTTGATAAATGAAGGGTCTGCTTCCGCTTCGGAAATTTTAGCTGGCGCGATGCAGGATTATAAGCGAGCTGTGCTGGTGGGAACGCAGAGCTTCGGCAAGGGTTCGGTGCAGGAAGTGGTTAGAATGAGCGGCGGAACTCTGCTAAAAATAACTATCGCTAAGTGGCTCACGCCCAATGGAGTTTCTATTTCCGATAAAGGATTGACCCCAGATTATTTAGTAGAAATAACAAAGGACGATGTCGGTAATAAAAAAGATCCACAAATGGACAAAGCGATAGAGTTACTAAATAGTGGAAAGTTATAAAGTTATAAAGTAAAAAGATGCGAGTAATATTTTTACACGATGTGCCGAGGGTTGGCAGAAAACACGATATTAAAGAAGTAAATGGCGGCTACGCCATGAATTTTTTGTTGCCCCGAAAATTGGCCGTGGTGGCAACCGAAAAAGCTGTGGCGAAACTTGAAATCCGCAAGAGGGAAATTGTAGTGGAGAGGGAAGTGCAGGAAGATTTGTTGCTGAAAAATTTGGAAGAAATAAAAGATAAAGTTGTCACCCTAAAAGTTAAAGCGGACGAGAAAGGGCATTTATTTTCCGCCATTCATCCCAAGGCCATAGTGGAAGCTATGAAAACAGAACATCATGCAGACATTGCCGAAGAATTTATCATAATAGAAAAACCCATTAAGAGAGTAGGGGAGTTTGATATTCCAATCAAAGTAAAGGATAAAAAATCCTCGTTTAAATTAGTGGTGGAGAAAATTTAAACCACATTCACCACTTTTTTTACCAGAGTCTTGCCGTGAAAAGAAATTTTGCGCTTGGAGCCGAATCGGACAGTGCCGTCTTTGAGAGCAAAGAGGGTATGGTCACGACCCATGCCAACATTCGTGCCTGCCATAATAGGCGTGCCGCGTTGGCGGACGATAATGTTGCCCGCAAACGCACTTTGCCCATCGGCCAGTTTTGTGCCTAGGTACTTTGGCTGTGAATCTCTTAAGTTTTTGGCCGTTCCGCCGGCTTTTCTATGTGCCATAATAAATTAGTTGTTAGGTTCTAGGTTCTAGTTGATAATAAAAACAATTAATAGTATAACTGAAAGTATGCAGAAAATCAAGCAATTTGTGGAGAGCGATAGGGGCAAGGACATTTTGACGGTTTTAATCGTCATTTTGGTCGGTTTAGGCTCTTTTGGGTTGGGTAGACTGTCTAAAGGCAACCCAAATGCCGGTATAAAAATAGAATACCCAAATCAAGAAGCTAGCGTTGTTTCAACTGTAAATAAAGCGCAAAATTCTGCCACCCAAGCTATTACAAATACTGGCAAAAACTTTTTCGCCTCAAATAGAGGAAGCAAATATTATCCGCTAGGCTGTGAAGCTGGAAAAAGCCTCAAGCAAGAAAATAGAATTTATTTTAACACTCGCGAAGAGGCCGAGAGGGCAGGGTATGAACTTTCTGGTTCGTGCAGATAAAAATCATTATTATATATATTATAGGCATGTCGCACAATATATGTTGTTGACACTAGTATAGCATCAACAACATAGCGCACATTTTAATACTTAACTTTTAAGTTATTTGCGGCCTCGTCTAAATCCGTAGGCTTGCCATCCCGAATTCGTTCCATATTTAA
>CAYJQS010000045.1:0-4509 GCA_964372515.1 uncultured Candidatus Saccharibacteria bacterium | reverse complement strand
TTACAAGTGTCACACGAGACCGCCCGCACCTTTGCGCATGAGCGCAAAGGTGCAAGTTGAAAGTTTTTAAAGTTCATAAAGTTAAAAGTTGAATGCAGAAATTCTGAATTTACTTTACAAACTTTATAACTTTTTACTTTTTAACTTGCACCTTTGTTCGTTCACGAACAAAGGTGCGGGAGGAAGGAGAGGATGACGCCAGGTCAGCATGTCCCTTTGATACCCTGGGCTACACACATAATACAATGGCCGCTACAACGCGCAGCGACGAGGCGACTCTGAGCTAATCGTCCAAAAGCGGCCTCAGTTCGGATTGGAGTCTGCAACTTGACTCCATGAAGCTGGAATTGCTAGTAATCACAGGTCAGCTAAACTGTGGTGAATACGTTCTCAAGTCTTGTACTCACAATAAAAGCGCGCAGCAGCTTAATTTTCTAGATGGTTTAAATCCATTCCTCCGATTATTATCGGAGCGTAGTTGAAAGATAGCCTTTTACCGCGAGGTAAATGGTGGAGGATCTGGAAACAAAAAGCAGCCCGACAAAAAAGAGCCAGTTGACCTACTATTGGGTGGTGAGGGTAGGGAAAACTCATTGAAAAGCTCGTTTGGGATGTTTGGAATAGAATTCTAAGTGACCTGTGGAGATCTGATGTTTGCTATCTTGTTTTATACAAGATATAATTAAACTTACGCAGCGTCAGAAGTCAGCTGAATCATAGTACTCCGATATGTTCGGAGGAAGGAATTCACTCTATGCAAAAACTTAACCCAGATTACATTGTAGGTTTGGTGGACGGTGAAGGAAGCTTCACAGTTTACATAAATCTGAAACGTGAAAAATCTCGAAGAGTTCGAATAGAACCAAAGTTCTATATCAAGCTCATCGAGGAAGACAAAGATATTTTGTATCAGTTACAAAAATTCTTTGGGGTTGGCAGTGTGTATTTTCAAAAAGATACACGACCCAATCATAAAAACTGTTTCCGGTATGAAGTCTACAATCGTGATGATCTCAATAATATAATTGTTCCGTTTTTTACAAAGTATTCATTGAAGTTACTTTCAAAAAAGAAGGACTTCAAAATATTTTGTAAATTAATGGAAATGATTAATTGCAATGAACATCTTAAGGATCATGGTTTAAGAAAAATGTTTGTCTTGAAACAGAAAATGCATTAGAGCTCGCCGTATACGGGAAATCCGTCCGTACGGTGGGAACACAAATTCGTAGTTTAACGAAAGTATTCGCCCGTCAAGTCAAGGGAGCCGGGAGTACCCGAAGTCTCCACATAAGTGGGGCCTAAGGTAAGCTCGGTGACAGGGACTAAGTCGTAACAAGGCACGGGTAGCGGAAGCTGCTCGTGGATTAATTCAATTTGAAAAACGGTCTTCAGGCTTCGGTCTGAAAACCTTATTGAGTCGGTATTGTGGATCTCGATCGAGTTCACAATGGTTTGAAGAAACCCAAAATCTTATGACAAGCGTGGAAAGACAGGCACTACAAAAGTTAACCCGCCGAAAGTCCTTCGGACAATCAGGCGGGCAAGGGAACGAAACAAAACAAAGGACAGTTCACCCCGCCTGAAATAGGCGGGGCAAATACAAAAAACACCTCGCGCAAGCGGGGTGTTTTTTGTTTTAATATAAAGAATGAAAAAAGTCGGAATACTGCGGGGCGGGAGGGGAGAAAATTATAATTCTTCTTTACAGAAGGGCGGTGAAGTTATTGCATATATTACCTATACCTCTATTCCATATTTTTGGATTTCAGAAATAAATGGTGTTGCTATTGTTCTGTAATCTTTAGATGAGACAGGATGAGCTTCAATTCTGTTGTCTAATTTCCATTTCAAAAAAGATAATCTTCCTAATTCTTTCATTTCGTCTTTTCCTAAAACTGGAGAAACAACACATATATCAATATCACTGTCTGCTCTTTGTGTGCCGCGCGCGTATGAACCAAATATAATAATATGTTCTACTGGTATACCAGCTTTCTCTAATCTAAGTCTGTACGCAGATGTTATTTTTTTGATTTCCTTTTTTATTGTTTTTTTAGCCATATTTTAAATTTGTTTACTTTTTCCACGTATGTTTTAGTATATGAAGCTGTTGCGCGCTTGTAAAAAGAATTCTTATAATCATCATATCTTGCGCGAATATTAAATGCATTTACATCGGATAATAATTGAGCTTGCTCGGTGTTTAATTCAATGCCAGCAACTTCAGCAAGTAATAATAAGTCATGAGTTATTGGCGGTGCTCCTTGTTTAACGATGATACCTTTTAATGTTTTTTCTAAGGTTAGATGGCAAAAGAACAATGCATGCATATATCTATGCGATTTCAATAATGCTTGAACTGTGTCCCAATCCTGTTTAGCTGAATTAAGCCAGTATTTGATTAACTCTGCATTAGACATAGTATGAGTATAACATAGACGGGATAAGAACGAAACAAAACAAAGGACAGTTCACCCCGCCTGAAATAGGCGGGGCAAATACAAAAAACACCTCGCGCAAGCGGGGTGTTTTTTGTATGATTGGATAGTTCTTTATAGGTAACTTTGGCAACTTTAGTTTCCGCAAAATCGTCTATTCTTTTGTCTGTGCCTGCGAGCTGATCTTTGACATTTCCAATATGGTATATCAAATTATTTTCCAGCCTAGCTGCACTTCTGGCCACCTCTTCAAATCCCTTCGCAACCATAGCCGCCAAAGTATCAATAGTCATTTTCTTTTTCACTTCCCTTTTCATGTATTTAGTATATCAAACAATATTTTTTATGCACACTAGGGTATTTTTTTGTTTGTAGTATAATATAGACATGAAAAAAGCTTTCTGGTTGGGGTTTGGAGCTGGAGTTATATTTTTTTTATCAACTTATTTATTCACGATATTTGGCCTAGGTTGTCCTTGGAACCTACAGGCAAATTTATGTCCGCAAGGTATATATCTTATCAATGCCCCTTCTGCTTTTTTCTTACTCCAAGTTTTACCCCAAATACCAAAGTTTCTTTTATACATATTCATAGCAGCACTTGATGGTCTTATATTAGGATTTATTTTTGTTTTTATCGATAAAATAATTCAAAAATTTAAGACGCGAGAAAATAATAATAGATTCAACTTTCCTAAAATAGGAAAAACTTTCTGGACCGGGTTTGTTTTTGGGGTTGTTTATTTTTTTTTATTTTACTTTCTTGAGGTGACAGGAGGATGTCCTTGGGATCTAGGTAAAGATATGTGTGGGTATGTTACAGCTCACGCCAGTCTTCCTTCAACGATGATCATGACATTTATTCAGGGATTAAATTCTTCAATGCCGATTCCTCTGATTGATTTAGACAATAATATATACAGATTTTTCTTTTTTTGTTCTATACCTATATTGAATGGTCTTATTTTGGGTTCTATATTTGTCATTGTTAAGAAAATAATGAAGAAGGAATAGAAATAAAAATATGCAGTCATCTGTTAAAAAACGAATCGGCATACTCCGCGGAGGGAAGGGAAAGAATTATAAAAAATCCGTAAAAGAAGGCGGGGATTTGATTTTATATATTTCTGAAAATTTGGCTGACAAGTACAAACCGGTAGATATTTTTGTTGATAAGGATTATTTGTGGCATTTAGGCGGTGTGCCTGTGAGCCCTAGTGATTTAGTAAATAAAGTTGATGTGGTTTGGAATACTTCGCACCCCAGCCTTTCAAATATCCTAGAGAGTTTATATATTCCAAATGTTGGCGCAAATTCTTTTTCACATTCACTAGAGCACAACAGTGACTTATTGCGGGAACATGTAAAAAAAATTGGCATGCAAATGCCGCGCTCGTTGCTTTTACCTGTATATCAAGAAGATTTTGACGGGCCGAGAAATAAATACGCTATAAAAAAAGCTAAAGATGTTTTTGAAAAATTCGGCTCGCCTTGGGTGGTGAAAGCCTTTGGGGAAAATAGCAACATGGGCATTCATGTGGCAAAAACTTTTAATGAATTAGTGGCGGCAATTGAGGACGGCTTGAATCAAGGCAAAAGTATTTTAGTAGAAGAATTAATTCCTGGCAAAGTGGCACCGATGCACTCCCTCGCTTCCTTCCGCGGTGAAGATGTTTACGTTTTTCCTTGTACACCTTTACACACGGCACCGATCAATTTTTCTCAAGAAGAAAAGGCAAAGCTCGCGGAAGCTGCGCGCATTTTACACAAGCACCTTGGTGCAACTAATTATTTAAAATCAAACTTCCTCTTAAATTCTCGCGGCAAAGTTTACTTACTGGGCGTAGAGTCTCTCCCAAACCTCCGGCCGGAATCCCACTTTTGCCAAGCTTGTGAATCTATTGGCCTAAAAGCGCATAATATAGTAGAACATATAATAAAAGGAGCTTTACGTTAAAAATCTTTTCTGCTAGAGTTTAAAAACTCGGGCCGTTAGCTCATTTGGTAGAGCGTGCGCATGGCATGTGCGAGGCGACCGGTTCGAAACCGGTACGGTCCACCAATGTGC
>CAYJQS010000044.1:0-4762 GCA_964372515.1 uncultured Candidatus Saccharibacteria bacterium | reverse complement strand
AATGATAAGTGAAATAGCGGGGATGTCTGTGCCAAAATCTTTAGTAACACCGCATCTAAATTTTATCAATATTTTGGAAAGACTAGTAGAAAATACAGAGGACATAAAACTTTTTGAGAGCGACACCATCGTCGCCCTAAGCGCTATAAGCCAATACGAAGCAAATACTATAAATTTAGGATCTGTAATAGAGGAACTTATAAATACAATCAACAATAAATTGAGTAATTAAGCTAGTAATTATATAATTACAAAAATGACTTTAAAAAATCAGACAACACAAAAATTTATCTCAGCTCTCTTAATTATTTCAATAATAATACCAACTGTTTTATTTTCTACACCAAAAAAAGTAAATGCTATAGTCTCAACTTCTGGCTATGTTACAGATGCTTTTATTCCCATTGTTTCTTCTTTTGGCATAAAAACTGCCGTAGAAGAAACAGTCCAAACTGGATTTGAAATAAAAAAATTCGCCAAAGAAATACTTCAGGAGGTATTAAGGACTATCGCCCGAAGAGCTCTGCGAGAAATGACCAAGAGCACAGTAAATTGGATAAACACCGGCTATTGGCAAAACCCGCTTTTTGTGGAAAATCCAAAATCTTTTTTCAAAGACATCGCCAAATACGAAATCAGAAATATGGTGGACCTGTTTGGTTATGACAGCCGCAGGTTTCCTTTCGGTAAGTCCTTTGCTTTAAATACCATTAATGCCTATAAAAGAAAACTGGCAGATAATGCGGAATATACTTTAAGTAAAGTTATAAATGACCCAATTTTACTCCGAAATTATAGAAATGATTTTAATGTCGGTGGCTGGAATGGGTTTTTGGTAAACACTCAATACCCCCAAAACAACTACATCGGATTCCAAATGCTCGCAACCGAAGCGCTGGCTCAAAAGCTTAATGGAACATTTGAAAACAACGCGCAAAAAGTGCGAACTAAGCTAGACCAAGGAATGGGCTTTTTATCCCCACAAAATTGTCCGTCAAATCCAAACTACAACACTACTAAAAATCAATTTAAGGCACCGAGCTTTAAATCTAAAACAAAGCCCCCTGAGCCTTCTTCGGAATATTTAGACATTAAAGCGCAATATGACTCCCGTGGCGAAGATGGCAGTTTGAGTGATGACGACCTGCTAGCTCTAGAAAGTGAATGGAACAGAGTGAACGCTGGATTTCAAGCTGAATGGAATAAATACGACAGAAATGTGGCAAATGAGAAGGGTGTCTGGCAACAGACTAATACTTGCCCAGATGGCTTAGAGGATACCACTCCGGGGTCAGTAATTGCAAATGCCGCCATGAAGGCCCTGGGGGCGCCCCAAGAAAATACCTATGTGGCAATGATTATTGGAAGTGTGGCTACCATCTTTGATGCATTTTTAAATAAATTCCTAAGCAAAGGTTTAAATGCTTTGGCAAGTAAAGCAAACCCAAGACCCCAAACCCCTGACAATTGGGATTATTACGGCAATACTCTAGGCAGTCCGGACGATGGAACTGATTCAGACTGGACTTCTCAGCCAGATGAAGAAATTCAATTAGATAAATTTAAGAAAGATCTAAGCGGTAAAACTATTGTAAAAAATATAGATGGAGTAGTTATTAGTGAAGAAATAGGAAAAACAGCAACAGTGGGTGGAGAATACATTCCGGGAGGAATAGCAAACACAGAAACAGAGCTGAAATTATTATATAATGATACCCCTAATGAACTTGGAATTAGCCAAATGCTTGGTAGTATTTGGCCAAAAGTAATGGATTTGGACACGTGCATACCAGGACCAGATCGTAATTGGCAAGAAAGATTAGAAAAAGAAAGGGAAAGAAACAGTAAACAGATTATCGTAAAAATGAGCGATGAAGATGGAAATAAATCCGCTAAAGCTGGTCTAGCTCAAAAAGAATTGGACTTTGCTGTAAATTTCTTTAAAGATTGGATAAATAATAAAATGATGCTTGAATTACCGGGCGCTATTACCTATATGGATGAAGTGGATAGCCTGGAAGACCTATCCCAAACAGGAAAAGAAATAGAAGGTAAAATAAGAACAAAAAAACAGGCTTTGGCAAGATTGCAAGCTCTAGAGATTGCACTTTCTGACCAGACTAATTTTGCAACACAGCCAGTTCCGGGTTCTGCTCAAGAAAAAGTTTTGATTAAATTAAGAAAACAATATAAAGCAATAGAATTCTCTATTGGAGGAACTGCTAGCATTGAAGATGCGCGCGCGCAATTAGATATACTAAATGATAAATTGACTAAAGTAAAAGAATTAATACCTAAATGTGCGACAGAAAGATTGGCAAAAGGCTGGACCAATCCTGGCGGGAAACCAAGCACTTATCTTGACAAAGGCACGGAGCAAAATCTCTTCTGTGATTTCCCTATCAGAGGTGGATACCCCCATGAATCATTTAATCGCCCTATTATTGCTCCCCTTTACCCGGACGTGCCACTAGTAAATGCAAAAGATGTATTAAGTTGGCCTCGCTGGGGGCTCGGGGGCGTCTTTGGCAACTATACTGCTGATATAAAACTAAACTGCAACATCATCTACAAAAGTAATGTACTTGATTACAAAGGAGATTTACCTGGCACAATTAACTCAGGATTGTACGCCGGCGGTGGCACTGACTCTGGTGATGAAGACGCCGGTGGTGGAGGTGGGGGTGGCGGAGGAGGAGGTGGTGGAGGTGGGGGTATGTGCCCAGCTTATACTCCTGATCCTGGTATTGATTGTACAAATATTGAAAGTAATAGAGGCACAATAGAAAATATATTAAGTAAATATGAGTCTTCAAACCCGGGCATAACTGACGCCATAAAAGAAGTTCAGTTGACATACCCATGGGCCTTTGTTATCCCGCACGCAAAATTAGACAAAATTGATTTTGGAAATGGAATGGTGGTGGATGTTATAGTTGGAGCTCTGCCTAATGGGGGTGTGGGCACTTGGGGTTGGAAGGTTGATTGTTCATGCAATAGAGATCCTGCTGGCGGGCCGGCGAATTAAAAAATAAAATGAGAAAAATAATTCCATCCATGGCGGTAAGTTAAAAAGTAGAAAGTTATAAAGTTTGTAAAGTGGAAAGTTGGAAAGCGAAAATGAAAAATGATTATAAAAAATAAAATTAAATTAAAATCAAAAACTAAAAGTAAAATTTTAGTACTGGGATTACTACTGATTGCACTAGTGGGGGTTTTTAGCCTGCCAGTTCCAGTGGATGCGCAAGCTCCATCAGCTCCAGAATCCCCTTCAGACCCAGGAACTTGTGTTTATTCTATGAGCGGGCAGTCTTTCGTTGAAAAAATGACCAGGGGAGAGTGCACAGAAACTGGTAAAGTAAGTGACGCTCCCCCTGTGTTTTCCCCAGATGGGACTAACGTTATTCAAAAAGTGGCACCACCAGACAATGATGATTCGGCACTCAAAAAAAGTCTTCCGGCTTGCATAAATTTTGGTCTTGATTTTTCTCTCGGAGGATGCTTGGTAAATTTGTTTTATTTTCTTCTGGTTGCTATTCCGTCTTGGCTCATTACGTTAGCAGGAATGTTTTTTAATGCCATGGCGGCCATTACATTAAATAGTGCAACGGTCTCTGGGTCTAAATTTATCCCCGGGGCATGGGAAGTTGTTCGCGATCTTTCTAATATCTTCTTTATTCTTATTCTTCTTTACATCGCAGTAAAAACAATCCTAGGGATTGGCGGACATGATACAAAAAAAATGATTGCTCAGGTCATAATAATGGCGTTACTTATAAACTTCAGCATGTTCTTCACAAAAATAATTATTGATACCTCAAATATCTTGGCCTTAGTTTTTTATAACAAGCTCGAAGTAGACACAAGTATAAATAAAAAACCTAAACCCTATGTTCCTATAACAAACATTAAAGGAGAAAGAGACCTCTCGCTCGCTATAGCATCCGCTTTTGACCCTAGTAAACTATTATCTGAAGATTTCTTCAAGGACGCAAAAGAAAAAACAGTTAGCGTAATGCCGGGGCCTGGCACATATTTAATAGGCACAGTTATTCCTTTTTATGCTGTGGGCCAATGGATTGCCTACTTTGTGCCTCAAAAGGAGGTACCAGTTCCATTAATGCTTGGGATTATACTTGTTTCCGGGCTAATTATGTTATTTGCGACATGGGCATTTTTCATCGCTGGCCTTAGTTTTCTAAGCAGATTAATTGAACTTTGGATTTTAATTATCTTTTCACCTTTTGCTTTTATGTCTTCTACCATACCTTTACTAGGTCATGTTGACTATATCGGCTGGGATGCTTGGTTTAAAAGGTTGCTTCAGGTGTCATTTATGGCTCCAATTTTTATGTTCTTTATGTTTTTTATATTCAAACTAATAAATGCAGATATGTTTGGCAATCTTGCACGAGATGTAGCGGCTAAACAAACCACAGCAGAAACCATATTGTTTGTTCTTATCCCAGCTTTGGTGATTTTAACTCTTCTACTGAAGGCAACGGAGTTTGCTAAAAAGGGAGCGGGTAAGTTTGGAGAAGCCTTGGCGAAGATAGGGGGAGTAATAACTGGTATTGCGGTTGGTGGCGGCCTAGGTTTAGCGGCGGTAGGCTTCCAGGGAACTCTTGGGCAAGCTAGTAGCAGGCTTGCCAACTCTGCATGGGCCAAAAGAAGAGAAGCGGAAGGAAGATTTGGTGGTGCGGCACTAGGGCGTCTGCCTAGATTTGGTGCTAATACCAGTTTTGACTTAAGAAAAGGTTTA
>CAYJQS010000043.1:0-4837 GCA_964372515.1 uncultured Candidatus Saccharibacteria bacterium | reverse complement strand
TTATCACTAAATATATGAATTCAACAAAATGGATCGTGGTCATTGTGCTTGCAGTTTTGGGCTTATTTTTATTGACTAAATCTTCAAATAAAGAAAACGGGGGCGTAATAAATCTCGGCTTCATTGCTCCCCTCACAGGCGACGCCGCAAATATTGGGCAAAATGCCAAAGCCGCAGTAGAAGTGGCAGTGGAGGAAATAAATGCCTCTGGTGGGGTAGATGGAAAAACTGTTAATGTAATTTATGAAGATGGAAAATGTACTGGAAAAGATGCGGCGAACGCAGCAAGCAAACTTATCAACGCCGACAAGGTTTCAGTTATTTTAGGAGGAGCCTGTTCCGGAGAAACTTCGGCCTTCACTGGACTGGCGGAACAAACTAAAACTGTGGTGCTCTCCTACTGCTCTTCAGCTCCAGCTATAACCAACGCCGGTGATTATATTTTCCGCAATTACCCATCAGATACTTTTCAAGGTTCGTATGCCGCAGAATATCTAAAAAATACTTTAAATAAAAGTAAAGTTGCAGTTATGTATGTAAAGAGCGACTGGGGTGTAGGGATTAAAGATGTGTTTAAAGAAAGGTTCACCGCTTTAGGAGGATCAATAGTGGCAGAAGAAGGATACGAGCAAACTGCACGTGAATTTAGAACAACTCTTTCTAAATTAAAAACTTCTGGCGCGGACGTGATTTACTTTTTGGGATACACTGAAGCCTCAATCCCTGCCTTGAAGCAAGCCAAGGAGCTAGCAGTGAACTTACAGTTCTTCGGCGGAGATGCTTGGGATGATTCAAAAATTTGGACCGATGCAGGAGCAAGTGGCGAAGGCGCAATGTACACTGTGGTTTCAGCAAACCCGAGTGATAGCTTTAAGAGCGCGCTAGCCAAAAAAGTAGGCAGTAGCGAAGTGGGTGTCTGCTCTCCTACCGCTTATGATGCAATGCATATTATCGCAAAAGTTATAGCGGAGGTAGGAAACGACAGCGTAAAAATTAAAGATGCATTGTATAAAATAAATTATACTGGCGGGGTTTCTTCTGAAAGCATAAAATTTGATCAGAACGGGGACTTGGTGGGCGCAAACTATATAGTGAAAAAAGTTGCGGGCGGTGTAGCAAGTGAAATTAAATAATAAAATATTTAATTCTAGAAAAGCCGCCCCGAAGGCGGCTTTTCGTGTTAAAATATAAGCTCATGGAGCAAATTCTCATAAACAGTCTTATTAACGGATCCTTCTATGCGCTCTCGGCAATGTCTTTCAATCTTCTCTTGGGGACAGTAAAATTTTTCGATGTTTCTTATGGAGCGCGGGCGGTTGTGGCCGCGTATGTCGTATTTCTTCTCTATAAAACTTTTCATTTACCTATTTTATTTTCCATAATTGGAGGAGTATTAGCAGCGGTCTTGCTTGGACTAATTCTGGAGAAATTTATTTATTCTCCCCTTCGAGAAAAAAAAGCATCAAACTTGGTTTTACTTATTGCGAGTTTTGGCGCTTTTATTTCTTTAAATGCCTTACTTGGAATTTTTTTTGGTAGTCAATTTCAAGCCATCTCGGCTGGCAAATTATCCGGGGTATTCACCAGCAGTTTAGGCAGTGTCACCTATTTGCAAGTAATTTTTATAATCGCTGTTCCGATAATTTTTACTTCCTTGATGTTTTTCTTAAAAAAATCTTCCGTCGGTAGAGCCATCAGAGCCGTAGGTGATAATGAAGAGCTGGCGCGCATTTCCGGCATTAACACTAAAAAAGTAATTCTGATGGTGTGTGTCCTTACTTCGATCCTGGCAGCTACTGTGGCTACGTTTGACCTTTTTGATATCGGCATTGACCTGACCTTGGGACTGAAAATAATTCTAAAAACAATTATCGCTTGCATTATCGGCGGAGTGGGAAGCGTCCCTGGAGGATTCTTGGGTGGTTATATTTTAGGAGGAGTTGAGAATATTGCGGCTTGGGAGTTGGGTGGGCAGTGGCAAGACGCGGTGTCATTTTTATTATTAATAATATTTTTAATTTTCAGGCCCCGTGGCATTTTAGGCAAAAAATAAATTAAACCTGTCCCGTACTAAATTTCACAAAAATTATATGACCATTAAAATTAATAACTTAAAATTTTAGTACTGGGATGGATTACATTCTGCACATTTTAACAATCGCTTCCATATTCAGTATTCTGGCGCTTACTTTAAATCTAGTGGTGGGGTTTACCGGGCTTCTTTCCCTTGCTCATGCAGCCTTTTTCGGCATCGGAGCATACACGACAGCAATTTTAACAACATCATTTGATTTTAATTTTTTCCTTTCGCTTTTAATCGGAACTATTTTGGCTACAGTTGTTGCTCTCTTGTTGGGGCTAGTGCTTTCCCGATTTCGGGGGGATTATTATCTGCTGGTGACGCTTGGATTTACGGTTATCGTCTACCAGATTTTTGTTAATTGGTCTTCGCTCACGCATGGGGCATTGGGCATACCCGCCATACCAAGACCAGAAATTTTTGGGAATGTGCTTGTTTCAATGAAGCTATTTTTTATTTTGTGCTTTATTTTATTAGTGGGAGTATATTTCATTTCAAAATTTTTAGAAAAATCTTCCTTCGGCCGAGCCCTCAAAGCAATCCGAGAAGACGAAGAAGCTTTGCAAGTTTTCGGCTATCACACCTATTTTTTCAAATTGATAATTTTTTCGCTCTCCGCTGGGCTAGCCTCTATTGCTGGATCGCTTTATGCTTCTTACATCTCTTTTATTGATCCATCAACCTTCACAATTAATGAATCTATTTTAATCTTATCAATAATTATTTTAGGCGGCCTTGGCTCCTTGCGAGGTTCAGTCTTGGGAGCATTTTTGCTTGTTTTTTTACCAGAATTTCTACGTTTTGTCGGTTTCCCCGATTCTATTTCAGCTTACCTGCGTGAGTTTGTTTATGGAGCAATTTTAGTGATACTAATGATGTACCACCCCAAAGGAATTTGGGGACAATATAAATTATGAAAAATATTTTAGAGACAAAAAATTTAGAAAAAGCTTTTGGTGGAATTCAAGCCATTAATAATCTTTCGCTTTCTTTGGAGGGAGGAAAAATTATAGGAATTGTGGGGCCAAACGGCAGTGGTAAAACAACCCTGATCAACATCGTCACCGGCCTACTTGAAAAAGACTCCGGCAAGATCGCGCTCTCTGAAACAGATAGGAGAAAAATCAAACCCTGGGAAAATCCTGTTTATGGCATTACCCGCACTTTCCAGCAAGTAAGACTGTTCGAACAGATAAGCGTGCTCGACAATATTTTAGTAATTCTCACTGAACGAGAGCCTTTCCGAGCTATATTTGAGCGACATGGAAAATTTCATGAAAATCGGGCAGAGGAAATTTTAAAATTTGTCGAACTTTATGAAAAAAGGAATTCGCTAGCGCTTAATTTATCTTATGGACAAAGAAAGCTTTTAGAAATTGCGCGAGTGATGGCCATGGATACAAAAATAATTTTCTTGGACGAACCATTTGCGGGGCTCTTCCCGGAAGTGGTGAAAAAAATAGAAGAAATAATTTTAAAATTCAAACAGAAGGGCAAAACTATTATTTTAATCGAACACAATATGGGCATTATTAGAAAAATCTGCGATCAAGTGATAGTTATGGATGCTGGAAAGCTTCTAGCGGAAGGAAACCCGGGAGAAGTCCTCAGTAAAAAGGCGGTAATCGAAGCATACCTTGGAGAATAATACTATGAAAGAATGGATGCTAGAATTAAATAAAGTTTCTGCTTCTTATGGAGAAATTCCTGTGCTCCACGATGTTTCTATTACAATTGATAAAGGTGAAATAGTAGCTTTAATGGGGCCAAATGGCGCTGGGAAATCTTCTGTTCTGAAAGTAATTTTTGGCCTTTTGCCTCACAGGGGTGATATTACGCTGGAAGGAAATAAAATATTCCCCAAGACACATGAACTAGTAAATATGGGAATTGCTTTTGTGCCCCAGGGCAGATGTGTACTCCCCAACATGACCGTAGAGGAAAATTTAGAAATCGGGGGATATTATCTTAAAAATAAAAATGAAACCAAAAGAAGATTAGAAAATATTTTTAACCTCTTCCCTACTTTGCACGCCAAAAGAAAAGTAGCAGCCGAAGAACTCTCTGGCGGACAACAACAACTTCTCTCTATCGCCAGAGGCTTGATGAGTGAACCAAAAATTCTTCTCCTAGATGAGCCAACTTTGGGACTTTCTCCTAAAATAGTTAGGGAAGTTTTTGTAAAAATAAAAGAAATAAACGAAAAAAGAAAAACGGCTATCCTTATAGTGGAACACAATCTAAAATCAGTCTTAGAAATTGTGCATCGAGCTTATGTCTTGAACCACGGCAAAATAATTAAAGAAGACACCCCACAAAACATCGTCTCCTCTCAAATCCTAGAACAGATTTTCACTGGGAAAATATAAATCTAAGCAATTTAGCATTTGCTCGCGACCGCTAGCAAATGCTAAATTGGGTAAAAAAGCTTTTATTTATAAGCTTATTTTCTTTCACAAGTATTTTTCTGTCGAAAAATCTCGCGAGCCCCCTCGCCTCGTCAGGCTCCGGTCTTGCGATCGGGTCCCTTGCCCGATCTCACCCCGTGTTTTGAATGCAATTTTTCTATTTCTTCTTCCTCAAGTTCTTCTTTTTTTTCTTTACCCCGCTCGCCGAGGGCTTTGAGCGCGCCGTCTGGTAGAGCATTGAGTGATTTTACAAGTTCAGAAAGATGCTCAACAGTATTTTTCGTCGGATCATCAAGCACTTCTTCTAGCAGTGCATGCAAGATCCACCCCATCCGAGGGCCAGGGTTAA
>CAYJQS010000042.1:0-5212 GCA_964372515.1 uncultured Candidatus Saccharibacteria bacterium | reverse complement strand
TATTGTTTTTTCAGCCACTCGATCATTTTCTGGAAAGTGCTAGGGCCGGCTTCACCGTCCGCCGTTAAGCCCACTGCCTTTTGAAATTTCATCACAGCGTCTTTAGTGCTTTTGCCGTAGTCATTATCCACTCTATTTGAAGTCTTGTTATACAGATTTAAAAATGTTTGTACGGTGCCCACTCGGGTGCCTTTAGATTTTTCTTTCATAAAAACTTTCTCATCAACTAATTTTTGCAGGGCATTTATCAAATCTTGATGTTTTGAGGAAACGATAGTTGTTTCGGGGGATTTTTCTGTTGGGGTTTCTGTATTTTCTATTTGTTCTGCTTGCAAGGCCTGCAAAGAGGCTAGTTCGTTCTTTAATTCTTCGACTTCTTTTGTAAGCTGTTCGTTTTTTTGCTCCAGCTCTTTTTGTTTTTGCCTGTCCGCATGCACACCCCCGGATTCAATGGAAAAAAATGCCCAATAGCCGAGAAGAGCCACTAAAATCAACACAACGATTGAAAATATTATAAATTTAAAATTCTCCACTATAGAGATATTATAGCAAAAATTTTTAAAATGATATAATTAAAGTATGTCTACCCTCAACAGAACATTTTTATATATGCTTATTTTCACAATCATCAGCTCTGCTCTGGCTTACAGAATTATGGTGAGAGCCTATGATACTTTTTATGAAGTAAGTTATTTAGGTGAGTAAAATTTTTAGAGAGAATATTTTAATATTACATAATATAAGAAGCGTGCAAAATGTGGGCGCCATGTTTCGCACGGCTGATGCCGCGGGTATCAATAAAATTTATTTAACTGGTTATACCCCAGCGCCCGTGGATAGATTTGGCAGGAAAAGAAAAGATTTAGCTAAGTCTGCGCTTGGCGCGGAAGAATTTGTAGAGTGGGAGCAGAAAAAAAGCTTACCCGCCCTCTTGCGTAGCTTGAGGCGGGCCGGGTACTTCATTATTGCGATTGAGCAAGATAAAAAGTCAGTTGATTACAAAACCCTTCGACTTCGCTCAGGGCAAGGAAATGCATTCATTGTTGGCCCAGAAGTTACCGGAATCCCCAAAAATATTCTAAAACTCTGTGATGTAATTGCCGAAATTCCAATGCGTGGCAAACTTGCCCGAAATCGTCTTCCGGACGACGTCGGGAAAGAATCCTTGAATGTTTCTGTGGCGTTGGGTATAGTGTTATTTAACAGTTTTTAATGTTTACTATACTAACGGCCGTCAGTATAGTAAACATTTATTTCTGGCAATTAGGGCAGAATATTGTGGTGCGAGTTTGGATTAATATTTTTTTGAGTGGCTTGCCGCAGCGGGGGCATTTTTCGCCGGCTTTGCCGTATACTTTATGTTCTCTGGCGTAATTACCGCGAGTTTCATCGAGTAGGCGATATGTTGCTACAGATGAGCCGCCGACTTTTATCGCCCTTTTCATTATTCTAAGTATGGCTTTATAAAGTAATGCGGCTTTATTAGGTTTAATACTCATAGCGTTGCGATCTGGGCGAATTCTGGCTTCAAACAAACTCTCATCTGCATAAATATTTCCAAGGCCGGTAACGATTTTTTGATCCATAAGCACGGCTTTTATTTTCCGCCCGAGGCGGATCCGCCTTTGGCGGATACCTGTCTTTTTTAAACTGTCTATAAAATATTTAAGAGTAAACTTTTTATCAAAAGGCTCAAGGCCTAGAAGCGCAAAATGATTTTCTTTTTCAAATGCCTCGGCGCTAGGGTAGTACAGCAAGTATCCAAACATGCGAGTGTCGTTATAATACAGAGTTCCTTTTTCTAATTCGAAAATAACATGAGTGTGTTTATTTGGAAGTTGATGTTCAGAAATCTCTATGGGATGACCGCCAAATATTTTTTTACCAGTTTTAGGTTTATACGCAAACTGCCCGGACATTTTAAGGTGGGCTAGGATAATTTTTCCATTCGCAAATCTAAATATCAGATTTTTGGCTCTACGTTCTATACGCGCAAAACGCGCGCCTTTAAGGCCGTTTTTAAATTCGCGAACTTTTTTATTTGAAGCTTCTCTAATATTACCCTTACCGGAGACCAGTTTGGGTTTATTAACTGTTACTCCCAGAATTTTTTGGCCCACAATGACCTTCTCCAGCCCGCGTCTTAGATTTTCAACTTCTGGTAATTCAGGCATAAAAATATAATAACACAACCTGCCTCACCCCAACCCTCTCCATTTATAAATGGAGAGGGTGCCCGTTAGGGCGGGAGAGGTTATTTCCCTCCCAAAATTTTTAGTGCTTCGCGGATTTTTGCATTAGTGTTAGTTTTGGTGGCAACTTTTTTAAGTGCATCCCGGGCTTCGTTTTGTGAGTAGCCCAAAGATTTTAGCGCTTCCAGCGCATCTAGTTCGCCTTGGAGGGATGTGCCAGATTTTTCTTCGCCTATTTTATCTCTTAACTCAATTACTATTTTCTCCGCGGTTTTTTTACCAATACCGGAGACCTTGGTAAGGTAAGCCGTGTCTCCAGTACTTATGGCCTTCCTTAATGTTTCAATAGAAGCGATACCCAAAATAGAAAGTGCGCCCTTCGGCCCGATGCCGGAAACATTAATTAGCATTTCAAAAAATTCCAGTTCTTGCCTTGCTAAAAATCCATATAAATCTATCGCGTCTTCCCGCACATGAGTGTGAATCCAGAGAAAGATTTCTTCGCCTATTTTCCCGGATTTAGATAAAACATCAGGTGAAGTAGATATTTTATATCCCACGCCAGCCGTTTCCACTATTAAAAATTTATCTGTTTTTAATACCGTTTTCCCTTTTAAACTCCCGATCATAATATAATCATATCATATTTGCGTTTTTTCACCTTTTCTGTTAAATTGCTTCTATGCCAATCCCGAACGAAATCGCGGACGCATAAAACTAAATAAAAATGAAATTGAGAAAAAAGATTATTAATAACATAAAGGGCAAATACGCGTAAGCGTACGCGCCCGATTTCGTACGGGATGCCAATAACAAAATCAGCTAAAAAAGCTATCCGCGGATCCTTGCGCAAGAAGGCCTTTAATGACCGTCGAACTAAGGACATGAAAGAGATAATGAAAAAGATTGAAAAATTATCTAAAACAGATAAAGCTGGCGCTCTCAAATTACTAAGTTCTGCATTTTCTGCTATCGATAAGGCTGCCAAAGGTGGAGTTATTAAAAAGAACAACGCGGCTCGCAAGAAAGCTCGCCTAGCTCGACTATTAAAATAATGTCTCACCTACTTGAATTTTACGGAACTGAATGTCCGCACTGTGTGCGAATGCATGAGCTGGTGAAAAAGCTAGAAAAAGAAGAAGGGCTGAAGGTTGAAAGCTTAGAAGTTTGGCATAATGAAGAAAATGAGAAGCGCCTACTCGAGCTTGATAAAAATTTCTGCGGCGGAGTGCCATTTTTTTACAATACAAAAACTAACAAGTGGATTTGTGGAGAGGATTCCTATGAAGTTTTAAAAGATTGGGCAACAAAAAACGACTAGGTCTTGCCTAGTCGTTTTTTGCTTTGAGGAGTTACGCTTTTTGGACGTTCACCGCGTTCAATCCTTTTGGCGACTCTTCTGTTTCGAAAGAAACAGCGTCGCCCTCCTTCAGGTCCGCGAAACTTACACCCACCAGAGAGTTGCTGTGAAAGAATAAATCTTTCGCCAGCCCTTCGCCGGTGATGAAGCCGAAACCTTTATCAGAGAGTAGTTTTTTTATTGTACCAGTCATTGATATTAAGTTAAATTATTAAAGCACAAAGATAAGCATACTTAGAAATCGACTCTTTTCGCACTCGTCTTATGTGTCCACAGTATATTATGTAGTGGGAGAATTGTCAACGTGAGTAGCTCCGGTGTTTCCCGATCTACCAAACAAGTGCCTAGCTAAAAAGACAAGTATAAAGATTAGAATTAGCAAAAATAACCAGCCGAAGAGATTATTCGGCAAAAAGCCTGCTCCAAAAACATTCGCTCCCAATACAGAGCCTCCCTCTACGCGATGAGTGGCGTAAGCCAAAGCATCTCTTTGTACGTTTGAGTTGTCGGTAAAGACTAAGTTTGCTGTTACCACCAAAAGTTCTCCTAAGTTTGCTTTATTGCCGACATTTGCCACCAAGAATAGATCACCGTCTTCTCCTGGGCTTAGGGTATCTATCTCGTAAATTAAAGTATTATCTTCTTTTGAAAACGAACCTCTATTAGAAGTTTCAAAGTTCATAGCTTCAGGCAAAATTACCCGGAGCACTACTTTTCTTAGAGTCTGACTGGTTATATTTTTCCATTCTACTTGATAACTTCTTCGCTCCCCAACTGAAATAACTTCATTGCCACTGTCAATAGTTAAGGTCACAAAAGGATTTTCAGTACCACCTCTATTAATTACCGTAGTAATATTCCTTACCACCGGAGGAGGGATTATTGTAGTGACATTATTATTACAGAAAGGAGTTTGGAAACTAAGTATACTTCCTCGGTCAGTGCCCGCATTACTGTCTGCTACCGCTCGATAATAGTAAACAGTATTTTCTCTAAGTCCTGAAATTAACTGATCAAAGTCTCTGTCGGAAGAAAAAGTTTCCTTTGATGTTCTATTGCCTAATGATCTAGAAATTCCCCACTCAAACCACACAGTTGTTCTCTCTCCGTTAGTTTCAATGTTCCCATTTAAAGTGGCGCTAGAGCAAGTTGTTATGACATTAGAAGTTCTAACCTCTTCATCGTCGTTATTATTATCCTCATCCACCCGGATTGTTACTGAATCTCTACTAGATCCAGCGTTATTCTCACACGTTAGAGTGTAAGTCTCGTCTCTGTCAAGGTCGCCAGTGCGGAAACTTCCTTCCTCATTGTCGCGATTTTTCCCAGACCAGCCGTTAGTGCCGCCGGAAGAACGGCAAGAATCCGCATTATCAACTTCCCAGCGCAGAGTTGTAGAATCACCTTCGTCGATACTAGTGTCATCTGCTGTAAGTCTTACATCTGGTCTTTCACCTGGACTGGGGGTAGGGTACTGATATTGGTAAGGCGTTTGATAAGGAGTTGGGTAAGTATACGGAGTTTGATATAAATAAGGAGAAGGGTAGGGGTAGGGAGAAGGATAAGGGGATTGGTATTGGTAGGTAGAGGGAGTAGGATATGGATATTGGTAAGGAGTTTGATACTGGTAGGAGTAAGGATTTTGGTATTGATAAGAATA
>CAYJQS010000041.1:0-5313 GCA_964372515.1 uncultured Candidatus Saccharibacteria bacterium | reverse complement strand
ATTTTGCCAACGGCCTCCGCTCTATCTTGCGCCAAGACCCGAATGTGATAATGGTGGGTGAAATTCGCGACACTGAAACCGCCGGCATCGCGGTAAACACTGCGCTTACTGGCCATCTACTCCTCTCTACTCTCCATACTAACGATGTTTCAACCACTCTGCCGCGCTTGCTCGACATGAAAATAGAGCCTTTCTTGGTTGCCTCGACTGTCTCCATTGCCATCGGTCAACGTTTGGTCCGTAAAATTTGCGATGACTGCAAAGAGGAAAAAATTATCACCGAAGAAGAGCATAAAAGGCTGCTTGAGGCGCTGCCTGAGGGTGTGTTGGGAAAAAATAAAAAATTCTTTCAGGGCTCTGGTTGCGAAGAGTGTAATAACACCGGCTACCGAGGCCGAATTGTGATTGCGGAAGTTATGGTGGCGGATGAAGATATCCGCGCGGCAATTTTGCGTAAAGTTTCCGCTAGTGAAATTAAACAGATAGCAATCAAAGGAGGCATGTCCACTATGCTGGTAGATGGTTTTAAAAAGGCCCTGCTTGGATTGACCACTCTTGAAGAAGTCCTGCGCGTCACTTATGAATAAGTCTAAAAAATATTTTGATATTTTAGGGAGAAAAAGTTCTCTAAAAAAGAGGTGGCGTTTTGCGCTCAAGAGTGTTTCCATGTCTAAAATAAATTTCTCCCTACCAAGAATAAAAATGCCTGATCTTTCAAAAATAACCCTTTTTTCTCATGCCAAATTTTCAATTAAAAAACAGACGTTTTTCGCCAAGCGCCTTTCCTTCCTGATTAAAGCCGGAGTGCCAATGATGGAGAGCATTCACGTTATCAAACAACAAACCAAATCAAAATCTGAAATACAAATTTTCAACAAAGTTATCGCCGATATAGCAAATGGCCAAACGCTCGCCACCAGCTTGGCAAAGTTTAAGGGGGTTTTTGGAAATTTTGCCATCAATATCATAAAGGCCGGTGAATCGAGCGGAATGCTTACTGTGAACTTAAACTATTTGGCGGATGAGCTCAAAAAAAAAGAGGTGCTCCGTAAAAAAATAATGGGGGCATTGCTCTACCCTATCGTTGTAACCGTGGCGACTTTTGGTATCACCGGATTCTTAGCGGTATATATTTTCCCGAAAATTCTTCCGATATTCCAAGGTCTTAACGCAAAATTGCCAGCAAGCACCAGAGCCATAATCTGGCTGACCAACACTTTTAGTAAAGACGGCATTTGGATTTTTTTAACTATCGCGCTAGTGGTGACGGCTATTATTGTGTCTATCAAGTATGTACTAAAATTAAGATTTATTTTTGATGGAATAATACTGCGCCTGCCACTTTTCGGAAAAATTGCCAAAAGCTACAACCTGACAAACAGCACCAGAACACTGGGGCTACTTTTGAAGTCCGGCATCTCTGTCAATGAAGCGATTCACATCACCGCTGATACTACGGAAAATGTGCAATACAAAAAAGCTTTCGGCGATATTTCGCGGCACATTATGAAAGGTAGGAATATTTCTGAAATATTGGACCAATCTCCCGCCTTGTTCCCACCGATGCTCGGACACATGGTTGCCATAGGAGAGAAAAGCGGAAATCTGTCCAACACGCTCATATATTTATCTGAATTTTATGAAAACGAATTTGACGATCTAACGAAAAATCTCTCAAGCGCTATTGAACCGGTCCTGATGGTCATCATGGGGCTGATGGTTGGGTTCATCGCAATATCGGTAATCACTCCTATATATGAAATTACAAATAATTTACACAAATAAAACTTGTCAACCTGCGAGATTGACGAATGGTTTTACAATTATAGAAATGCTGATAGTCGTTTCTATCATTGTGACTGTCGGAGGCATAGGTTTGTTTTTCGGCTTTGATAGCTTGCGCGGATATTCATTTCGTTCGGATAGAGACGTGCTTGTATCAGCACTCCAGCACGCTCGCGCCGAAGCGATGGCAAACATTTGCCGAGGAACATGCACCGACGGCAAACCACATGGAGTTTATGTTGATGCTGTAAATCATAAATTTATAATTTTTCAAACAGAAAATTCAAATAATCCTAAATACATCGACCAAACCATAGAAGATAAAAGTTACAACGCCGAGATAGATGGAAGTTCACTTGTCACTCATAATAACGGAGTTGACACAGAAGTAGTCTTCAAGCAATTGTCTGGCGAGACATCTTGTTCTGTAAGTTGTGATATAACACTCAAAGACAACACGGGGCGAATAGATATCTTACATATAAACAGCGAGGGACAAATAATTTGGGACCATTAATTATGAGAAAAGGATTTTCAACAGTTGAACTTATGATAGCAATGGGAATAATGGCACTGGTCTTGACTGCCGTCATTATGACATCTTTTGGCTCTCAATCATTTTTGGCCGGTAGTCAAACAAATGCTGAGGCTACAAAAAAAGCTCAGGGGCTTTTAGAAAGACAACAAGCACTCGCTCGAAAGGATTTTAATTTAGTAAATTCGACTCGAGACATACAACTAGATGCAACTGGTTTTTGCGCAAGCGGCTTGATGAGAGAAAAAGATGAAAAAGGAAATGATGATATATATTGCGACAGAGTCGACGTTGCTAACTATGAGAATCCTGTAACCAATATAAAAAACTACTTTATGAAAATAGTAACCGCAACTGTAAAATGGAAAGATGAAAGAGGTATGGAACGTAGCGTCGTCCTTAGTACTCTGGTAGCCAACTTCAACAACGCCAGCGGTGGCAATACTTGCAACTCTTCCCCTCTGGGAGATTGGCAAAATCCTCAAATAAAAAATAATACCCACGATTTTGCGTCTTTGGCGGGATTATCTGGAACATATCAAGTAACGGATGCAGATGCTTATGAAGATAAGTTGTATGTTACGGCAACCAATACTTCATTCAACACTAATCCGACACTATTTATTTTTAATACAAACAAGCTCATAAACAACCTAGCAAATCCTTTAATTACAAGTACTGATAATGCTTCCGTTGGCGCCGGACTCAATGCCGTGGTCGTAGACGGAAATTATGCATACGTAGCAAATGGTTATGGCGCAAATTTTGGTTCCTGCACTCAAGCTGGAAACTGTGCTCAATTACAAATATTTAACCTAGACAACATAACTGCTCCGCCTATAAATTTCAAAGTTCCTGGAGTTACTGGTAGTGGAGGACAAGGGATAGGCAATAGTATTTTTTATAAAAATGGATATATCTATTTAGGGCTAACCAAAACTCTAACTGGTCCAGAGTTCAATATTATAGATGTCCACAATCTCTCCACTACCCCTCCGTCCTTGGTCACAGGAGGTACTTACTCTGTCGGCAACGGAATTAATTCTATTTATGTCAATAACGGATACGCTTATTTGGCGACTCCCAACAGTCAGGAAATTACTGTTTTGGACGTCAGCAGTCCGAGCACTCCATTACCTAAAGAAAATTATGATGCTCCAGACAGTGCAGGTAATGGTAAAAGTTTGTACTCGGTTGGAGATAACCTATATCTGGGCAGAACCGTCACCAGCACAAACCCAGAATTTTATATATTAGATAATTCGGACCCGACAAAGCTCCAAACAAACAATGCAAATCCATATACAAAGGAAATTGGCAGTAGTGTAAATGGTTTAATTGTTCGGGATTATTTATTATTTGTATTGACTAATAATCAATTAAGAATTTTAGATATAACTGACCCAGCAAATATCATAAATTGGGCTAGTGGACTATCGTTGCCCGGTGCTACGAGCACAGGCGGAAGTTCTCTGGACTGTGAAGGCAATTATTTATACGCCGGAACATATAATAATGGCGGATTGTATATAATTGGCCCTTAATATGAAAAAGATAAACCAACAATCAGGGTTTACGCTTGTGGAAACGATGATATATATCGGTCTCTTTGCGATAATTATATCCGGTGCTATTGTTTCTATTTACGGAATTATCGGGTCAAGCGCGCGTAACGCAACCAAGGCCATGGTGCAGGAAGAAGGCAGTTTCCTTTTGGGAAAAATCGATTGGACTCTCACCGGAGTAAAAATAAATTCAAACGGAATCGCCGCGATAGATTTGCCAGCATTAAATTCTGCAAACAACACCCTCTCACTCACAAAATACGAATCGGGTTCTCTTGTCGATATAACCATAGTCGTCTCAAGTGGGAATATGACATTAAAAAAAACAGGGGCTCCAAACACTCTCAACAATGACAATGTGTCTATCCAGTGTCCAGCTCTGCCGGAGAATTGTTTTACTCGTTCAAGCAGTAATCCAGAAAAGATTGACGCAAAATTCACAGTAAGTACAAAAACTTCCGAAGGCTTGTCTTATGAGCAAGAATTCTCTACTATTAAATATTTAAGGAAATGATGTGTAAATACATAAAGATTAAGTTAAAAAATAAGCAGGGAGGATTTATCGCTCTCACTGCCACCCTTATTTTGACCATGGTTTTAATGATGCTCTTGCTCGCTAATAACACTTCGAGCTTTTTTGCTCGTTTTGATATTCTTGGTAGTGAGAATAAAAGAATCGGCTTGGGACTTTCCGAAGCTTGTTCCAACGCGGCAATTCTTAAAATTGCCCAAAATTATAATTATGTACCCGACGATACCGATCCTGATTGGGACTCTTCAGAAAATACCGTCGTTTTAAATGTCGGACCTGATAAATGCGCAATTAAATCAGTAGACTATAAACAAATAGGCGCAATACCTATAGATTTCCAAAAAGCAGCAACTATAAAAACAAATACCCAATACCCTGCCATAAATGGTTCCTGGAGCACAAATCAAATAGAAATAAAAATACAAAGTCCAAGCTATTCGCCGACTGCTCCACCGCCTACCTGCGCATTAAATTCGACGACCCCGGTACTAGCCGGTAAGCCGTTGCAAATAGGCTGGGCACTTTCCTCAAACGCAACAGCGTTCACAATCACAGGACAAGGAATCACGACTCCACCCACAATTTCTTCCACCAGTCCTATCACAATCACCGCTCCAAGTTCGACAGGCGATGTTACTTACACCGGAACAGTTTCAAACGCAGTAGGATCAACCCAGTGCACTACGGTTGTCACCGTCTTGACTCCGCCGCCATCCCCCGCTTGCGCCGATACCGTGATGATGATGGATCGAACCAATAGCACGAGCGGTTTTCAGACTGAAATGGCCCAAGCCGCCAAGGCTTTAGTTGGCCCTCTTTTATATGGAGGTCTTTCTCCAAGACCTCAAGTCGGAGTAGGAACATACGGCGCCCTTTACGGAGATCCTCGTTTTGCT
>CAYJQS010000040.1:0-5340 GCA_964372515.1 uncultured Candidatus Saccharibacteria bacterium | reverse complement strand
AATAAAAAAAAGTATTGCACATTATAAAAAAAAACTTATCAGTGAAGGGCTAACCTTCGATAAGATTATTTTATTTGGCTCATACGCTAAAGGCAACGCTCACCCATATAGCGATATTGATGTTGCTGTTGTCTCAAGATTTTTTGGTAAAAATGATTTTAGAGAAATGTCTAAATTGAACGCACTAACATATGGAGTCGATACTCGCATAGAGGCTCATCCCATCTCGTCTGCCAATTTTTTAAACCCAGTTTCACCATTTGTTATTGAAGTTAAAAAATATGGAATTTCGATCTAGGGGTTAGCAAGAACCGTGGGTTAGCAAGGACTGTCCTTGCTTAAATAGAAGTTAAATTTCCACAGGTCGATCTGTGCGAATAACAAAAAACCACTCCGACTTCGGTCGCGAGTGGTTTTTTGTATTGTGTTATAATTTAGATTATGAAAAATTTTCTAGAACAAATACTTACTAAAAATATACTTGCTATTCTTTTGATTGGGCTTTCTTTTTTGGGATTAATTAAATATATTAATTACCGTTTTGATTTTATTGCAACCCAAATTGAAAGTATCAATAATTCTGTTATTGTAGCCGGGAAAGCTTTTGACAATAAAATAAAAAATCTTGGGGAACTATTTCTAGGTACTTTAACTGAAGAACAAAGAAGAAATAATTCCCTAGAAGATAAATTAAGTGGAATTACCGACACGGTGGAAAATCTAGAAAAATTAAGTGCAACTGATAAAGAACTTTTAAAAAAATATTCTAAAGTTTATTTTTTGAATGAACACTATGTTCCAATTTCTTTAACCGACATTGATCAAGCATTTGTAAGTGAAAAAGGCAAAAATTTTAAAATTCATAGTGATGTCTGGCCACATTTAGAGGAGCTACTTGAAGATGCACAGAAGGATAAGCTTGACTTGCAAGTATTATCTGCTTATCGCTCATTTGCCACACAGTCGTCCTTGAAATCAAGTTATACTTTTACTTATGGGGCTGGTACTGCCAATAAATTTTCTGCCGATCAGGGATATTCGGAACATCAGCTTGGCACTACGGTTGATTTTACTACGACACAACTTGCTGGCGCGCTGGAAGGCTTTGATAAAACCCCAGAATACAAGTGGCTTTTAGAAAACGCACACAATTACGGATTTATCTTATCTTATCCCGCCGGTAATGCTTATTATAAATTCGAGCCTTGGCATTGGCGTTTTGTGGGAGTTGATTTAGCCCGAAAGGCGTACAAAGATGAAATGAATTTTTATGATATGGATCAGCGGGTGATTGATAGCTATCTCGGGAAGATTTTTGATTAACTTTTTATATAATTGTTTTTTTTGTAAAAAGCAGTATTATAAACATATGGGCGCGCTACTTCTTTTAGTCTGGTATATGATAGCCGTTTTACCTTTCCTGATTTTCTTGGAAGGGAACAAGATGCTGGCGGATTTTTTGAAGAAAAAAAATATTTATCAAGGCTGGGATGTTTGGCATTCTACGCTTGTACTACTTATAATTTTATTTATTATTTTCTATATTAATGGATATTAGTAATTAATTCTGCTTGTTTGTTTTTATGTTATAATCAGCTCGTGATAACCAAACACTTTTTGAAAACTCTGATTATTTTTACCGGCATGATAGCCATTGGGCTTTTGGGGGTGTTTCTCTCTAGCTATTTTGATCAAAAAGGGAAGCCATTAGAAGCAGAAACACCGAAAGCAGTAAAAGTTGCAGAATAAAATTTTTGTGCTATATTACTAATACCCCGAACCAGAGCGAAGCTCGGTACGGGGCAAGCCGCAAAGAAGATAGGTTTACCCCGCCTGAGCTAGGCGGGGCGAGTAAGTCCTATTCAGTGGTCGACCCGCCTTACAGGCGGATAAACTTGCGGCCTTGAGCCGTTTTTTTATTGGAAAATAAAAATAAAAATGTTAAAACGAACCAAAAAAGAAGAAATAATTAAAGACCTCGATAAGGCAATTACAGATTCTTCTTCTGTTGTTTTTGTGAATTTTCACGGCCTGAATGTGGCCGATGAAACAATCCTCCGTCGAGATTTAAGAGGTAAAGAAGTGGGCTACAAAGTTTCCAGAAAAACTTTCCTGAAGCGCGCCCTTGTGGGCAAAGCCGAAGGTGAGGTTCCAGAGCTTACAGGGGAAGTGGCAATAGCTTACGCCAAAGACAATATTGCGCCTGCTCGAGAAATTTACAATTTTCAAAAAACTCACAAAGGAATATTAAATATTTTGGGAGGAATCTTCGAAGGGAAGTTTGTAAGCAGAGCATACATGATAGAACTTGCGATGATACCAAGTAGGGAAGTATTGTATGCGCAGTTTGTTAATCTTATCAACTCACCAATACAGAGGTTTGCTGTGGTGTTGGATCAAATAGCCAAGTCGAAAGCTTAAAAATTAATTATAAAAACTATTTTTATGGAAAAACACAAAGATCTTATAGAAACGATAGAAAAAATGTCCGTGCTTGATTTGCACGAACTCGTAAAAGCTCTTGAAGAAAAATTCGGAGTCTCTGCTGCAGCAGTGGCCGTAGCGGGACCAGCAGCTGGTGCGGAAGCAAAGGAAGAAAAAGAAGCCTTTACTGTAGTGCTTGCGTCTGCCGGAGAGCAGAAAATAGCGGTGATGAAAATCGTGAAAGAAGTTTTGGGTCTTGGCCTGAAAGAAGCAAAAGATTTAGTTGACGCCGCGCCCTCCACTCTAAAAGAGGGCATGAAGAAAGCGGAAGCGGAAGAAGTGAAGAAAAAAATTGAAGCGGCGGGGGGCAAAATTGAGCTCAAATAGCTCAATTTTGAGCCGCAGGCGCGACGGCGCCGAGGCGGGGGCTGCGAAAAATTCCAACAGGAATTTATTTGTGGCCAGGTGGAGCTTAAATAAATCCTTGACACGGCTTGACTGGGTAGTATGATTAAAGGTATATGAAAAAATATACATTATTTTTGCTTGCTTTTGCCTTTATTTTTAGCTTATTTAGCTTTAATGTGAATTCTGCGAGTGCAGCTAATTGCGCGCCCGGTGATTTGTTCAGTTCTACTACGGGATTTCCTTGTGGCACAACATCTACAGTTCCTGGATGTCTACCCGGCTATTTATTTAGTCCTATCACTGGTCAGTCTTGCAGGGGAACAACTCCAGTTTATCCACCGGGCTGTACCTCATTCTCTGGCTTTAGCATAACAACCGGTCAACCTTGTCGTGGTGGTTCTGACGTTCAAGACCTCGTAGTTCTTTCTCCCAACGGCGGCGAAACATGGAAAAAAGGAACAACACAATCAATTAAATGGAAAGACATTGAAGTTGCCGATTGTCCAGTTGGGGCCTATTGCGCGCCACCCGCACCGAAGTTTTATGATATTTCATTGCAGCCAATTTGGAGCTGTCCCCCTGGCCCAGTTGCTTGTCCTACGGTTATGCCTGCGCCATATACAATTGCAAAAAATGTTTCTGGCTCTTCGCATAGTTGGTTAGTAGGAAAAAATTTGGATCATAGAATTGTTCCCGATGCCTCATACACAATTGAAGTTTGTCAAACTGGCACTAGTACCTGCGATTCCAGCGATAGTTACTTCAAGATTGTAAGTAGTACGACAACTCCCTCTATTACTGTTATATTTCCAAACGGAGGGGAAACATGGAAAAAAGGAACAACACAGACTATAAAATGGAAGGACACGGCTGGTTCATTGTGCCCAGCCGGAGCGAACTGTTTTTGGGCTGGGATACCTTACGACATTAAACTCGATTCTTATTATCCGCCTTGTTCCGGGACTATCTGCCCTATGTATTATCCGGTTCCAGTTTCACGCACTATTGCGACAAGTGTCTACAGCTATTCATATGACTGGAAGATTCCAAGTTGTACTACCAATAATCCATGTTCTTCAAATTTTGAGGTTCCGGAAGGAAGTTATACGATTCAAGTTTGCCAAACTGACACTAGTACCTGCGATTCCAGCGATAGTTACTTTAAGATAACCTCTAGTTTAACCCAATCCTCTGTTACCGTTTTAAGTCCAAATGGTGGAGAGAGTTATAAATTTGGTGATAAGTTAAATATTAAGTGGAACATTGTGAATCCAAATCAGTATCCGTTAGGTGTTTACCTGCAGGCATTTGATGAGTTCGGTGGTAAGTATATTCTTCACACGATAGCAACTAATGTGTCTTGGAATACCAATGAGTATTCATGGACAATCCCCCCAAACCTTCCTAATCCCATTACTCCGAACAAATACCTTATAAGAATTGTTGCTAATCCAGAGGATAAGTTTAATTCCTTTGAAGACTCAAGTAATTCTTATTTTAAGATAACTTCCACACAGACCAATCAACCCTTAAGTTGCTCTACCTTGAAAGAAACTCAGCAAAATTATTATGATCTTTGTAGAGATAATGGATTTGATAACGTCTGTTTTAATAAATATGGAGTTTATCAAGGTTGTACAAGAAATAGCAGTAATGATTGTACTGTAAATAATGTTAATGCCAGTAGCAACATTCTCTGTTCTGTTAGCACAACTCAACCCTCTATCACCTTTTTAAGTCCAAGCGGTGGGGATATCATTATTGGGGATACATATATTATTGCTTGGGAATCCGCCAATATGGTCTTTGGCGATTCTGTGGCAATTCAACTTTACAGAAATGGAGTATATCAAGATCAAATAGCATTTAATCAACCAGTTACAGGAACATATAGCTGGACTCCTTCTACAAAAATTTTACCGGGATCAGGTTACAAGATTCGGGTGGTAAAAGCATACAATAATTCGAATTCGATTTATGATGAAAGCAATCCATCTTTTAATATTATTAATCCTGCAACCTCTAACAATCCATCCTTCAGCGTAGCTACACCAACAACTCCCTGGGCAGCTGGTTCTACGCAGAAGATTCGGTGGAGCTCGTCCAATTATCCTTCGTTTGCAACTGTTCTTATACAACTTTATCAAGAGTCTTCTTCTGGTGGACCACCTACACTTACACCTTATTTATCAACTACTGCTAATAATAGTGGTTATCTTACTTGGAATATTCCTACGAACACACCCCAAGCGCCCAACTATTATATTTTGGTTACTTGTGACGAAGTAGGATTGCAAAAGTACGGTAGTTGCAGTGGGGGAATTAGTCAGGCGTTCGCAATTGTTAATTAGTAACGATTATTGTTTTCGCTTGTCTTTTACTTGTGTTTTTTAGGGAAAAGCAGTATAATCTACTCCTATGAAAAAATGTACATTAGTTTTGTTTGTTTCTATCTTTATTTTTAGCTTATTTAGCTTTAATGTGAATTCTGCGAGTGCAGCTAATTGC
>CAYJQS010000039.1:0-5467 GCA_964372515.1 uncultured Candidatus Saccharibacteria bacterium | reverse complement strand
AACGCAAAACCCCTTCCCGGTTGGGAAGGGGTTAGCTTCAAATTTTATTTAAGCGCGAGCGCGCAAAGACAACCCTTTCCCAATCGAGATTTTGGAAAGGTGATGATGTGAAATTCTTGGTAGCACTAGGCGGTAGCCGCCGAGGGAGCCCTGCAGCCACTTTTGAATGCGGGCAATGGTGGTGGAAGAGAGGCCCGTAGCGCCAATGATGTCATTGTATTTAATTTCTCTAGAGAGTAGGGAAGCGGCTTCTAGGCGTCCAGCGAACTCTTTTATTTCAGCCGGAGTCAAAAGGTCACGCAAAAATCGCTCGGCTTCGCCAACATCCCGAAGCGTCAAAATAGCCTTCACCAACTGCTTATTTTCCTTAATATTCCAATTGATATCCTTCATGCTCTCACTTTAGCAAACTAAAGTACTTTAGTCAAGTAAAGTGCTAAGGTAGGTGTGGATAAGTTTTCTATCTCTTTTAAGCCACAAGATGTTACCCTCCAAGCGCTCGAGGACTTGGTCGATGGCACGCTTGGCGCCTGGAGCATCATGAGTTTTGAAGAATTTTTTGAAGGAAGATAAATGTTTTTCTTCGGCACTGCCGGAAATTGCTTTTACTAAACGTGCCAAGATATGCCCGCCATTGCCATATCGCGAGACTAAAGTTTTCCAATTATTTTTCACAAAATTAAGCCACACATCTCGGCCAGCTGGATTGGCGCCAACTGAAGATAGGATGCCCACAGCATCTTGGGGGCGAACATCACTGGAGAGAGCAAATTTACAAACTTGTTCTAATATTTTTTTATCTTGAAAATATCCCAAGGCGTTGCCTATCCTATTTTTTTCTTCATGCAAGGTTTCTTTCTTATATTTTTTTAGCAAAGTTGCATATTCTTTTCTGCTACCCGCGCTGGCGACAATTTTATATACGGCACTGCGAATATCTGGATCCAGATGACCACCCTTTTCTAGTATTTTAAATTTTTTCTTGGCTTCTTGTATTATTTTTTCATCACCCGATTCTCCTAAGCGAGAAATTACTAAAGAACGAAGCAGGGAAGTGGTATGTGATTCGTTTTTTCGTTTCTTCCATCCTAAATGTTTGCCGATGGAGGAGAATAAGAAAACAATAAATTTATTTAAATTTTTCCCCGCACTTTCATATGCTAGAAGTTGCTCAAGTCTAGATAGCCCCGAAGCTAATTCTACCCACACCGTAAAATCACTCTCACTTTTATAAGCAGAAAGAAATTCTAGGGCATCAGTGGTGGGTATGGTGCCAGCTTCGGAGAGCGCAAAAAGGTCGCGAATAACGCCGAGTCGGTCTCGCGCAGAAAGGGTTTTGTTCTCGACAGGAGATTTTAATTTTTCTAAAAGTTCTTTTGAGTAGGCGACTCGATAGAATCCTGTTTCTCCATAGTTTATTTTATTTTTTTTAATAATTATGGGGACGTCCCAATGTGTTTTGTCTCGAGCTTTTTTCCCCGATGCTGGATTTGCAAAAAATCGAGACTGCTTTAGCTTTATTTTACCGCTTACTTCTTTTGCCGTAATTACAGGGTAACCGGGCTTAGAAGTCCAGTTATGCATCATGCGTGCGACAGGTTTCTTGGAAATTTTTTCAAACGCTTGCCAGAGGTGAGTGGTTTCCGTGTTTTTGTAACTGTGCTTTTTTAAATAATGTCGCAGGCCGTTGCGGAAATCTTTTTCACCCAAATAACTTGCTAGCATTCTTATTATAGAGGCACCCTTGGAATATGAGACTTCATCAAATATTTCTCCAATTTCATCCGGATGATGAACTTTAATTTCTATGGGGTGAGTGTTTTTTAATGCATCGAGTCGTAGAGCTACACCTAATTCATTTACTGAAAATTGCGTCCAGATATCCCACTTTGGGAAAAGTTTATCTATGGCCAGGTATTCTATATATGAGGCAAAACCTTCATTGAGCCAAAGATGGGTCCACCATTCCATAGTTACTAAATTACCAAACCACTGATGCGCGATTTCGTGCGCGATAACCAAAGCCACCCACTGTTTGTTTGACGAAGAAGAATTTTTTTCATCAACCAAAAGCGCGCTCTCGCGATAAGTAATGGCGCCCCAGTTTTCCATGGCGCCGGATTGAAAGTCCGGTATGGCTATCATGTCGAGAGTATTGAGCGGATATTTTATACCAAAATATTTTTCATAAAATTTTAAAGTTTTTACCGCGCAGGAAAGTGCAAATTTCGCTTGATGTTTTTTATTGGGGGTGGTGAAGACACGCACTTTAACTCCCTTGCGGGTTTTAGATTCCAAGTATTCGAAATCACCAACAATAAACGCCAAAAGATATGTGGACATTTTGGGAGTAGGAGAAAATTTAATTGCCTGATATCCAGACTCATGTTCCCTTACTGAAACTGGCAGAGTGTTGGAGATAGCAGTTTTATTTTTTGGAATGATAAGTGATACATGAAAAACAGCTTTATGCGCTGGCTCGTCAAAGCAGGGGAAGGCTCGGCGCGCGTCCGTGGCTTCAAATTGAGTGGTGGCCATGTGATGTTCTTTTTTCCCTACAACATATTTGCTACGATAAAACCCGCGCATTTTGTCATTAAGAATTCCTTTAAACACAATGGTTAATTTAAATTTACCAGTAGGAATTAATTTAGGAAATAGAAAAGTTGCAGTTTCTTTCTTCACATCGTAAGAAATTTTTGCAAATATTTTTTCTTTACCGAGTAAGATTTCTGCAGTTTCGATTTCTAATTCTTTAGAATGGAGAGTAATAGAGTGTGTTTTTTTAAAAATTGAGATCAAAATGGTCTCCACCCCCTCGAAAGTAAAATTCTCCAAATCGAGTTTTAGCTCGATATTATAACTGATCGGCGTGACACTTTTAGATAAGCGGACATTTTCCTTTTTCATGAGGAAATGTTAGCATATCGGAATGGAAACAGAAAGCTATACAGTAAAGACAGGGGTTTTTGAGGGACCGTTTGGGCTTCTTTTGGACTTGATCGAGAAGCGAAAACTTTTTATTAATGACCTCTCGCTCTCGCAGGTGACCGAAGATTATTTGAAATACATCAACAGCCTAAGCCAGTCGTCCGTGGCGGAGACATCCAGTTTTATTGTGGTAGCGGCTACGCTTATTTTAATAAAATCAAAATCGCTCTTGCCGGATTTGAGCTTGACCAGTGAAGAGGAAGGAGACATCACTAGTTTGGAAAATCGTCTTCGTTTGTATGAAATTTTTACTAGACTTTCCCAAAGTGTAAAAAATAATTTTGGCAAGAAAATAATTTTTCCGGCGGAAGAGAGAAAAAGAGAGGTAGTAGTATTTTTGCCGGATGAGCAGATTACCCGCGAGTCCATGATGACTTTTGCGCAGGAAGTTCTGGGCCGGATTCCCAAGAAAACCACTTTACCAGAAGTAGAAGTTAGGAAGGTTATAAGCATCGAGGAAATGATAAATAATTTAACCGACAGGATAAAACAAACTTTAAAAATGAGCTTTAGTGATTTTGCTGGCAAATTTAAAACTCGAGAAGAAAAAGTTTATGTGATAGTTTCTTTTTTAGCAATGCTCGAACTTGTGCGGCAGGGAATATTAAATGCAATTCAAGAGAATCATGGAGAAGATATCACAATAGTTAAAAGTTAAAAGTTATAAAGTTCATAAAGTAATTCATGGAAATAGAAAAGAAAATTGAAGCAATACTTTTTTGGAAAGGGGAGCCAGTCTCGCGCAAAAAACTTGCGGATGTTCTAAAAGTTGGCCAGACAGAAATCAACGAAGCGATAGAAAAATTACGAGATGATTTGAAAAATAGGGGAATAGTTTTACAAGAAAAAGATAACGATCTAACGCTTGGCACCGCACCAGAACTTTCGGACTTGATTGAAAATCTACAAAAAGAGGAGTTGAATAAAGAACTTTCCAAAGCTTCTCTTGAAACCTTGTCTATAGTTTTATATAAAAACGGAGCCAGCCGGGCAGAAATTGATTATATACGAGGGGTGAATTCCAGCTTTACCCTAAGGGCTTTATCCGTTCGTGGATTGGTAGAGAGAACCGTAGACCCCAAAGACAGCCGGCGTTATATATATCGTCCAAGCTTTGAAACCCTATCTTTCATGGGCATAAAATCTGTAGCAGAATTACCGGAATATAGTGAAGTGAATAAAGCGATTGAAATCGGAGTGAAAGATGAAGACTCACAATAATTTATTAATTTTTATTCTGGCTGTTTTTGCCCTCGAGGCAATTTTGTTTTTTGTCGGGAATTTTAGAGAAAATGAAATGGCTAGGCTGGAGGCGGAGCGTGATGAAAAAATCAGAACTACACTTGAAGCTGCGCCTATTGTAGCCAAAGCTGTATCTGTTTACAACATTAGTAAAAATAAAAAAATTTACGGCAAAAATGACGAAGTGGCGTTGCCTATTGCCTCGCTGGCTAAAATAATGTCGGTAGTCGTGGCTCTAAATTCCTATAAGCCGGATGACATATTGTCAATTTCTCCGGAGGCAGTTAATCAAGCAGGGGATTATGGGCTTTTAGTAAATGAAAAATGGAAAGTGCTTGATCTGGCGAAATTTACTTTGGTTAGTTCTGCCAACGATGGCGTTTATGCTCTGTGGGAGAATAATCCATATAATTTTTTAAAAAAAGTGAATGATAAAGCAAGAAGAATTGGCATGGAACAGGCGCTCTTCTTAAATTTTACCGGGCTGGATATTGATTTAAATAAGGTTGGTGCTTTTGCTTCGGCCTCGGATGTAAATACCATGGCCATGTATGGCTGGAAGGCATACCCGGAAGTTTTTAGCGTGACTACCTTGCCAGAAATAAATTTAAAGTCAGAATCAGGATTCCCCCATAATTTTAAAAATACTAATATTACTGTTCAGAAGATTCCGAATCTTGTATTTTCTAAAACAGGTTATACAGATCTGGCTGGTGGGGGTTTGGCTATAATTTTAAAAGATAGAAGAGGGGACTATATAGCGGCAACTGTACTAGGTTCTACTTTTGAGGGGCGATTTTCTGATATGGAAAAGATCGTTAATATTCTATACAGTTTTTAACTTAGATTAAAAATAATTTTTTTCCATTTTCTCTTAATATACGCATATGCGTATATTAAGAGAATTAGGGTTTAAAGCGGAAGGGTCTTGAATTAAAACTTAAATGAGGTAAAATGAAAATATGGAAACTCGCAAGTGCCAAAATTGCAAAAGCGAATTCATCATTGAGCCGGATGATTTCGGATTTTATGAAAAAATCGGTGTGCCAGCACCGACCTTTTGCCCGGAATGCAGGAGGCAAAGGCGCTGGGCCTGGCGGAACAATATGTCTCTTTACAATCGCAAGTGCGACTTATGCGAGAAGTCGATAATTTCAATTTATTCTCCTGATTCTGGGCTTACCGTCTACTGTAACAAGTGCTGGTGGAGCGACAAATGGGATCCAAAAAGTTA
>CAYJQS010000038.1:4378-5512 GCA_964372515.1 uncultured Candidatus Saccharibacteria bacterium | reverse complement strand
ATACAAGAAGAGAAAAAAACACACTAAAAAACAACATGACTGAAAAATTAAAAATAATAATAAAAGAGGAGATGGCAAAATTACCAAAAGCAACACAAGATGCAATAAATTCTGTTAATTGGGTAAAAATAACTGAAGAAATTGGGAAAAAATATTTATTGAATGAAGGTCAAACAACTAATTTTCAAGTGGAAACAATGTTGGTTCTAGTAAGTCTTGAAGATGATAATTTGTATCAGAAAAATTTGGAAAAAAATGTTAATATTGACATAGAAAAATCAGACCAAATAACTAAGGAGGCATATCAAAAAATATTTGCTCCAATAAATAATTTTTTTAGAGAAAATGTCAAAAAGAATCTCAAGAACAAAAATCCGGACTGGAAACAATCATTAAACTTCGTTCTCTCGGGCGGAGACTATTCTACTTTTTTGGAACAGAGAGATGATACAATTAATGCAACCCCTCCTCGCCCTGATAAGGGAGAGGTTGGGAGAGGGTTTTAGAGAAAAATATTATGCCAGACCCAGTAGATTTATTACAAATAAGAATCGAAACGGCAAAAGGTAAACTGCCGGAAGAAACTAGGCGAGCAATAGAGGCTGTCAATTGGCGAGCCCACATTATAGAGATGCGGGCCAAGAGAGGTTATACTTTCGAACAATTGGGTGACCTTGAAATTGAAACCGAGTTGGTGCTGTGTGGATTGGTGCGCCCGGAGGATTACCCAAAAGAGCTCGAAAAAAGAATGGGGCTTCCAAAACAGCAGGTGGATGGATTGGTCAGGGATATGAATGACATGGTTTTTAAAAGAATCCGCGAAGAATTTATAAAAAATACTGAAAAAAATAAAGGTTTAGAAATAAAAAAAGATGAAACGCAAATACTAAAAGAAGCCGGGATTGAAGTGGTACCTGCCCGACCGGACGATTCCGGTCGTTCGAGCGGGGAAAAAACGCATCCATTGTTGGCTCAAAAATTATCTAAATCTTTTCAAATGCCGACAGTAAAAACAGAATATTCTTTAGGTAATATTTCGAAAGCGGGAGAGGGTGGGGCGGCAACCGGGTTGCCAGCAGATATTATGGCAAGAATAAAGCCTGTATCCAGGGCGGAAGTAAAAACTTCTCCTTC
>CAYJQS010000038.1:3208-4278 GCA_964372515.1 uncultured Candidatus Saccharibacteria bacterium | reverse complement strand
AGCCATGCAATTTAAAGTGCCACAATTTTTGGAAATAGAAGATAAAATTTTCGGGCCGTTCACTTTCCGGCAATTTATTTACCTCGCCGGTGGGGCCGGCATGTGCTTTGTGCTTTATGAAATGTTGGGGTTTCTTTGGGGTGCTTTACCAATTTTAGCTCTTGCGGGATTTGCTCTAATGCTGGCTTTCTATCGACCCAACAATAAACCTTTCATTGGTATGTTAGAGGCAGGATTTAAGTTTGTGTTTCAAAATAAATTATACATTTGGAAAAGACGTAGATTAAAAGCGGGGTCTCGAGAGGAGGAAGGCTCTGAAGATAAAACAGAAGCACTGTATCAAAGTGGGGCAAAGTTGACCGGAAGCAAGTTGCGAGACTTGGCTTGGAGTTTAGATGTTTTAGATTTGAAAAAATAAAATGCCTTTAAAAGCAAAAGCAACTCAAGAGTTTGTCCCAATCAAGGAAGTCCGTGATGGAGTAATTTTGTTGAAAGACGGCGAACTGCGGGCAGTTGTGCTAGCAAATTCAATAAACCTATCTTTAAAATCTTATGATGAACAAAAGGCAACCATAATGCAATTTCAAAGTTTTCTGAATACGCTGGATTTCCCAATACAAATTTCAATAGAGTCCCGAAGGCTAGACATCAGAGCGTATCTTCTACTACTAGAGGGAAAAATGAAATTACAAAATGAACCCTTGCTTAAATTGCAAACCAGAGAATATATGGATTTCATCCGAAATTTTACTGAAACCGTAAGTATCATGACCAAAAGTTTTTTCGTGGTAGTGCCTTATACCCAAAAATCTTTAAAGCCAGATGCTGGAATTTTTAAAAAGATTTTTTTTATGAGAAACAAAAAGGAAGCCTTGGTGGAGAAGCAGTTAGATTTTGAAGAAAAAAGATCCCAACTAGAACAAAGAGTGAGTGTCATCCAGCAAGGTTTGGGTCGTTGTGGTATTAAATCCGCCCAGTTGGGAACAGAGGAAATAGTAGAAATGTTTTATAAGGTTTTTAATCCCGGAGAGTTAGAGGGGAAGATTACGCTGGAAGCGTAATCTTCAAGT
>CAYJQS010000038.1:0-3108 GCA_964372515.1 uncultured Candidatus Saccharibacteria bacterium | reverse complement strand
GTATTGCCGGAAGAAATTTACGAATCCGCCAGTCTAGAACTTCAAGACGTCATTGCTCCGTCCGCGCTTAAAATAGAACCCAAGTCCATAAACCTCGGGGACAAAATTGCTCGCACATTTTTTATCATATCTTACCCTCGATATTTAACCGACAACTGGTTTTCGCCAATAATAAATTTGGATAAAGTTTTTGATGTTTCAATTTTTGTCCATCCAATCGACACTTCGCTCGTCTTGCGACAGTTCCAGAAAAAAGTAGCCGAAGTACAAAGCCAAATACATGTGCGGGAAGCCAAAGGCATGGTGCGCGACCCGATGCTTGATACTGCTTACCAAGACTTGGATTCTTTACGAGACAGTTTAATTCAAGCGCAGGAAAAAATGTTTGAAGTGGGTGTGTATATTACAATCTACGCCGAAAATGATCTAGAGCTTTTCAAAATTGAAAGTGAAATAAAATCAATTCTGGAATCTAAATTAATCTACATCAAGCCGGCACTTTTCCAACAAGAAGAAGGTTTTAAAAGCGTGATGCCCACCGGCACGGATCTTTTGAACATCCACCAAAAATTAAACTCCGAGCCGCTTTCAAGCATTTTCCCGTTTGTTTCTTTCGACCTTACTTCCGACCGAGGCATACTCTATGGGGTCAATAGGCACAACTCTAGTTTGGTAATATTTGACCGGTTTTCGCTTGAAAATTACAATTCGGTGACTTTTGCCAAGTCTGGTTCTGGAAAATCGTACGCCACCAAGCTTGAAATTTTAAGATCCCTAATGTTTGATATCGATGTGATTGTAATAGACCCGGAACGCGAGTATGAATATTTATCAGAAGCGGTAGGGGGAAGATATTTTAATATTTCTCTTTCTTCCGACCATCATATTAACCCTTTTGATCTGCCGATACCCAGAGAAGACGAAACAGCGGAAGATGTTTTGCGCTCTAATACGATAAACTTAGTTGGATTATTCCGGCTGATGTTAGGAGGGCTCACTCCAGAAGAAGACTCCATGGTGGACCGCGCCATTTCAGAAACTTACGCCATCAAAGATATTACCCCGGATTCAGATTTTTCCAATATCGACCCTCCGCTCTTGTCGGACTTTGAAATGGTGCTAGCTGGAATGGATGGCAGCGATTCAGTTGTGCAACGATTGGCAAAATATACCAAAGGAACTTGGGCCACTTTTTTAAATAGACCCTCGAATGTAGATATTAATAAAAGATTCGTGGTTTTTTCGATCCGAGACATGGAAGACGAATTAAAGCCAGTGGCCATGTATATAGTCATGCATTATATTTGGACTACTATTCGAAAAAATTTGAAAAAACGTCTTCTGGTCGTTGATGAAGCCTGGTGGATGATGAAATCTGAAGACACTGCTTCATTCCTTTACTCAATGGCCAAGCGAGGCAGAAAGTACTACCTGGGGCTAGCTACCATTACCCAAGACGCCGCAGACTTTATGAAATCTTCTTATGGAGTACCCATAATCACCAACTCTTCTATCCAACTTCTACTCAAACAATCTCCAACTACCATTGACATTCTACAGCAAACTTTTAATCTTACTGACGAAGAAAAGTATTTACTGCTAGAGTCTGAAGTGGGGGAAGGCATATTTTTTGCCGGACTGAAACATGTGGCTATAAAAGTTATTTCTTCTTATACCGAAGATCAAATTATTACTTCGGACCCATCCCAAATTTTGTCGATAAAGAAAGCTAAAATGGAACTGGAGGCGGCAGAAGTAGCAGGCCATTAGTTATAAACTAAAAAGTTATAAAGTTATAAAGTAAATATGGTATTATTAGATTATGAGATTTAGATTTTTACTAATAAATTTTATTGTATCACTTACGGTTTTTTCTGTTCTACCGTATGTCGTATTGGGAATTTCGCCCAGCAGTATAACAGTTAATGTGATTCCGGAAAATCCTCGGCCTAATGAAAATACGGATATTACCCTTTCGAGTTTTGCGGCTAATTTAGATAGCGTGCTAATATCATGGTCGGTAAATGGTAAAAGTGTTCTCTCTGGAATAGGCAAAAAATCTTTTTCTATTACCGCCCCCGCCGCTGGTTCTGAAACGGATATCCGAGTTAGAATACTGTTACCAGACGGTGAAATCGAAAAAACAATATCCATTAGGCCAAATGTAATGATTCTACTCTGGCAAGCGATGGATTCTTTCGTACCACCGTTTTATAAAGGCAAAGCTATGCCAACGCTTGATAGTGAAATCAAAATTGTAGCTATGCCAGAGATAAAAAACAACGTAGGGCTAGTTGACTCAAAAAATATGACTTATGCTTGGAAAAGAGATTATAGTAATGAAGCAGAGGGTTCAGGCTATGGTAAAAATTATTTTTTATATACTGGTGATTATTTAGAAGGTTCCAGCAATATTGGTGTCGTCGCCACAACCGTAGACCAAAATTATTCTTCCAGCGCAAACATCACAGTGGGGGCAGTAGAGCCGGAAATATCTTTCTATAAAAAAGATAGCGAGCTGGGAATAATTTGGGAAAGAGTATTGCCCCCCAACCACAGAATAGAGGGGAGTGAAATAGTGGTGGCGGTGCCCTACTTTATCTCCCCGGGAGATATCCGCAGGCCAGAATTAATTTTTAATTGGTTTATCAATGATGTTTTGACAAGTGTAAGCAACTTTAGAAAAAATTTAATGCCCCTTCGGGTGGAGGAGGGAACTACGGGAGTATCAAAATTGCGGCTAGAAATCGAAAACACAGATAAAATTTTTCAGACAGTTAGCAAAGAAATAGAATTAGAATTCTAAAATGAGAAAATTTCTACCATATATTTTAATACTTATCATACTTACGGGATTATTTAGTTCAGTATCTCATGTAAGTGCCCAAGCTTGTTGGCGTTCAGGAATTATTATAACTCTCCCTCAATTTGATGAAAATCAAACTCGATGCGAAAGCATTGGCTACGGAGGGAAATGGCAAGCCCCAGGAGCACCTCTTCCCCCCCCTCCTCAAGGACCTCCAAAAGCAAATGGACCAGAAAGAAGAATCCCGGTATTCCCTCCAACTCCTAATGTGCCACCTATACCAATAAAAGATGCATCCTACA
>CAYJQS010000037.1:0-5627 GCA_964372515.1 uncultured Candidatus Saccharibacteria bacterium | reverse complement strand
TTTAAATGTCTACCAAAAATGCATATGCTAAATTGGTAGACAAATTAAAAAACCACCATTGAAGCCGGGATTTAGCAAGAACGATTCTTGCGAATTGCTTTTTATTAAATTTCTAAATGTCCACTAAAAACAGTATATGCGAAATTAGCAGAAAAGTGCATAAACTGAAATAATTAGCAAAAAGGCTCGTTTTATTGTAAAATAACAAAATGGATTCGCCGCAAATACCTTTCAATAAAGAGCTGACCTACCTTGGAATCACTACATACCGGGACAAGAACACTCTTTTCGGCATAAAGCGCAAGGATAGGCGCCAGCATGTTTACTTGCTCGGAAAGTCCGGCACCGGTAAATCGGTACTGATGTTCAACATGATCATTCAGAACATTCACAATGGTGATGGAGTCTGCATGGTGGACCCGCACGGCGAGAATGTGGAAGCGATTCTCTCTGCTATTCCGCCGCACCGCATGAAGGACGTTATTTATTTCAATCCGGCGGATGCGGATTACCATATTGGCTTTAATGTTTTAGAGCTGATTGATCCGCAGTATAAACATTTAGTGGCTTCGGGGTTGATGGGAATATTCACGAAAATTTGGGCCAACGCTTGGAGCGCCCGAATGGAATATATTTTAAACAATGCAATTTTAGCATTGCTTGATACTCCGGGCACCACACTTTTAGGAATTCCGCGCATGCTTGTCGACAAAGACTACCGCCAGAAAATAATTTCCAATTTAAAAGATCCGGTGATCAAGGCTTTTTGGGTGCACGAATACGAAGCTTGGCAGGATAAATTTAGAAACGAAGCGATAGCGCCGATTCAAAACAAAGTTGGACAATTTCTTTCTACTTCCATCATTCGTAATGTCGTGGGTCAGTCGAAAAGTACCATAAATGTTTTTGACATGATGAATCAGGGCAAGATTTTTTTGGTGAATGTCTCCAAGGGTCGCATCGGCGAGGACAACTCTGGACTCCTCGGCGGCATGATTATTACCAAGATACAACTTGCGGCGATGGAGCGGGTGCGCATACCGGAAGAAACCAGGCGAGACTTTTATCTTTTTGTGGACGAATTCCAAAATTTCGTGACGGACGCTTTTGCCGGTATATTGTCAGAAGCTCGCAAGTACCGCCTAAATCTAACTGTGGCGCACCAATATACCGCCCAGCTTGTTTCGGATAAAAGCACGGCGGTGCGGGATGCGGTCTTCGGCAATGTCGGCACCATGATAGTTTTCCGGGTGGGCGCAGACGACGCCGAATTTTTGGAAAGTGAATTTGATCCGGAATTTACCCCCCAAGACATTGTGAACTTGCCGAACTATAAAGTTTATCTTAAATTAATGATTGATGGTGTTACCTCCCGGCCTTTCTCTGCCAAAACTCTGCCCCAGATGGTCAAAGGTGGGGATAAAGCGGTTGAGGAAGAGGTAATTAAATCCTCGCGGGATCTTTACTGCCGTCCTAGAGACGTAGTGGAAAAAGAAATAAATGATTGGAGCGGCATGTCTTTAGGGGATGACACTCAAGCCTACAGTGGAGAAAAGTTTGAGGCGGTTTGTTCCAATTGTAAAAAGCAAACCACAGTGCCTTTCAAACCAGATGCCGGCCGGCCGGTATATTGCAAGGAATGTATGGAGAAAATAAAATCTGGAGAAATAAAAGCGGTCTCTCGTTCGGCAAAAGAAGTAAAGCAAGATGAAGCCAGATTTTATAAACCACTAGCGGACCTGGGTATAGAATTTCTCGCCAAAGAGGCGGGCAGGGAACAAAAAGGTAGGAGCATGGTTGAAGAGGAAGAGGAAAGGTATCCAGAAAGAATTAATCCGCACATGGATAAGTCTCACGGCGGAGGTAGCAAACCTGGGATATTTGGCGCAATTAAAAAACCTGCCCGACCGGACGACACCGGTCGTTCGGGCGGGGTTTTCACAGCTCCGCTAAGAAAGGAAAATTTTGCTTTACGGGAAGTTTTAAATAAAATCACCGCCTCTGGCGGGACCCCGCTAAAAGCGGTGGATCTGACTCCTCCAGAGCCTATTTCACTAGATGCTTTGAAAACCCAAAACAAAACAACCGTTATTAATACAAAAGATCGCTCCGCAAGCCCAGAAGAGATGAATAAATTGAAGGATTTGATCAGTAAAACCACCCCGGCTGCTGCCTCCCCTCCTTCGCAAGGAGGGGAGGAATCCCGGAAAACTCAAGTCAAAGAAATCCCGGAAGATGTTTTGCGAAAAATTTTAGAATAAAAATGGAGACCAAACAATGTACTAAATGTAAAGAAAGTTTCACTCTCGATTCTGACGAGCTGGGGTTTTATGAAAAAATAAAAGTGCCGGTGCCGAAGATCTGCCCTGATTGTCGCTTTAAAATGCGAGCGCTATTTAGGAATGAAACCACTCTTTATTCTGGGCGTAAGTGCGGGCTTTGCTCTAAGGGAATAATATCGATGTATAATCCCAAGTTACCCTATATTATTTATTGCTACGAATGTTTTTATTCTGAAAAATGGGAGCCCAGAGATTACGCTATGGATTATAATAAGAATCGCCCATTCCTAGAACAATTTAAAGAGCTACTTTTAAAAGTTCCTAAGATTACTACTTATCTTTCTCTGGGCTATGGAGAAAATATTCGTAGTGAATATGTAAATATGGCTAGTGGTTGCAAGGACTGCTATTTAGTTTTTAACACGGGCCCAGCCGAAGAAGTGCTTTACGCCAGAGGAATTAGAACCTGCCGCGACTGTGTAGATATGTATTTTGGCGTAGACAATGAGCGTTGCTATGAGTGCATAAATGTTCAAGAGTCTTCCGGAATTTTATGGGGCAAAAACGTGGTTGGTTCGGTAGATTCGATGTTTCTTTTAAATTGCCGCAACTTGGTTAATTGTTTCGGCTGCGTGAATTTAAATCACAAGTCCCACCATTTTTTCAATCAACCACTTCCGCCTGAAGAATATACTAAGAAAGTAAAAGAAATTTTAGGCAGTTATCAGAAAACACAAGAATTTATAAAAGAATTTGAAAGGTTTGCGCTCAAATTCCCGAGGCGCGAGAATAATAATATCCAAAGTATTAATTCCACTGGCGACTATTTATTTGAATGTAAAAATGTTAAAGACTCTTTTGAAATATATAATGGGGAAGATTGCCGATATATATTTTCCTCTAAAGGAGGGATTAAAGATTCTATGGGGGTTATTGGTTATGGTACCAAATCAGAATTGATGCTCGAAGTAGTAGCCACAGGTTTTTCCAGTAACATTATTGGTTCTTATGGCGCAGAAAACTCGCAGGATATTTTATATGGGTTTTATACAGCCAAGTGTAAAGATTGCATTGGCTGTGATGCGCTGAAGAACGGAAAATACTGTATCTTGAACAAAGAATACACGAAAGAAGAATATGAAAGACTACGAGAGAAAATTATCAACGAATTAAAAGAAAAAGACTTATACGGACTGATGATTCCGCCAGAGCTTGCGCCGTTTGCTTACAATGAAACAATTGCCCAAGACAATATGCCAATGACGAAAGAAGAAGCTTTAAAAGAAGGTTTAAAATGGGAAGATGATATACAAAAAACAGAAGGCAAAGAGACGTTGAGGCCAGAGCAAATTCCTGATCATATAAAAGATGTCAAAAATTCTATAACTAATGAAATTTTGCGCTGTGTAGATTGTAATCGTAATTATAAAATCATAGATCAAGAACTTTTATTTTATAGGAAGATGAATCTGCCGCTACCGCGCAAATGTTTTTACTGCCGTCATAAAGATCGGATTGTAAAACGCGGGCCCTATAAATTCTGGGATCGTGAGTGTGCAAAATGCCAAAAAGAAATTACCACAAATTATTCACCGGAGCGGCCGGAAATAGTATACTGCGAAAAATGCTACCAGCAAGAGGTGTATTAAAAACATCATTCCGACATTCTCAAGAATGTAAGAATGATAAAATTATGAAAAAAGAAGAAACAAAAATATGTCAGAATTGCAAACAGGATTTTATCATTGAACCGGATGATTTTGGGTTTTATGAAAAAATAAAAGTGCCGCCACCGACTTTTTGCCCGGAGTGCCGTAGAATGCGTCGTTTTGCTCAAACAAATGAAACCGTTCTTTATAAACGCAAATGCGACTTAACAGACAAAGATATTTTTAGCATGTATCCCCCGGATGCGCCTTTTCCAGTATACGAAACGGATGTGTGGTACTCGGATAATTGGGATCCATATGAGTATGGCATGGATTTTGATGAAAGTAGACCATTTCTCGAACAGATGTTAGAATTACAAAATAAAGTTCCAAGAATGTCTTTAGTCCGGCAAGGAATGGCGGTAAATAGTCCGTATGCCCATAGGGTCTCTTACCCTAAAAATTCTTACATGACTTTTAGATCTTCTTACCCTGAAAATTGTTTATATATTTATAACGGTAAGTATACAAAAGATTGCACTGATGCGGCTTGGGTTTTTGATTCTGAACTTTGCTACGAATGTGTTAACATTCAAAATTGTTACAACGTTAGGTTTAGTCAAGAAAGTAAGGATTGTAGAGATTCTTCATTTCTCTACGCCTGTAGAAACTGCTCGAATTGCACTTTTTGTGTGAATCTAGTGAATGGAGAATATTGTATTTTTAATAAAAAATATACCAAAGAAGAGTATTTTAAAAAATTAGAACAACTTAAATTAAATACTTTTTCTAATATTGAAAAATCAAGTAAAGAATTTGAAGAATTTCGAAAAAAGCTTCCAGTAAAAGCTGTGGCGGCGATAAAGTCCGAAAAAGTCTCAGGCAACTGGTTCTCTAATTGTAAAAACGTAAAACAGTCTTTTGATTGCGTAGACCTGAAAGACGGCAAATATTTATTTATGGTATTTAGCGCAGAAGATTGTATGGATTATTATGAATGGGGTAATAAGGCTGAACAAATTTATGAAGGGGTAAATTCCGGGTTAAACATTGCCAGACTTTATTTTTGCAATCAGTGCTGGATGGGAGCATCGGATTTATACTATTGCAACACGTGTCCTGGGGCGCGAAACTGTTTTGGATGTGTGGGATTGAAGAAAGGGGAATATTCTATTTTAAATAAAAAATATTCAAAAGCGGAATATGAAGTTTTAAAAGAAAAAATTATTAAACAAATGAAAGAAATGCCATTCATAGATAACCGTGGTCTTAAATATTATTTTGGAGAATTTTTCCCTGAAATGTTTTCCGATTTTGCTTACAATGAAACTATCGCAAATTACCATTTTCCTTTAACTAAAGAAGAAGCACTGTCACGAGGATATAGATGGAAAGATAGAGAAAAGAAAAATTACCAAATAACTCTCAAGAGCTCTGAATTGCCGGAAATAATTTCGGAAGTAGACGACTCTATTCTAAATGAAATTATTGAATGCGGAGATAAAGATAGTCAGCATTCCGTGGGTGCTTTTCGAATAACACAAAATGAACTTAATTTTTATCGCAAAATGGATTTACCTTTACCTCGAGTTTGTTTTGATGTCAGGCATATCAGGCGCATGCAAAAACGTCCACCGTTAAAAATCATTAAACGTACTTGTTCGAAATGCAATACAGAAGTAGAAACAGTTTACAC
>CAYJQS010000036.1:0-5729 GCA_964372515.1 uncultured Candidatus Saccharibacteria bacterium | reverse complement strand
CGGCCGAAAAAGCAATATCATTTTGATAACTAAAACCCGATTTTGTATTAAATCTGCTTTGTGTTTCTCCGAAACGATGTCTAGCCATTTCTGCTGTTCCTTCGAAAATAATTCTGTCTTGTGCATATTCTATACCTTTTTCACTAGACAAGGATGCACGAATAGCATGATCTAATTCATGAACTACAAACCCTAAATTTGATTGCACTCCTGAAGCATATCTAGTATCATGTACAATTTTTAGACCAACAAAATCTCCTAATTTTTCTCGCGTGGTAGAATCTCTCATTACCCCTGTCACATCCCAATCCGCACCTATTATAGGTATATTAATTTTTCTATCTCCTTTTGTGATCTCTATTGTTGGAATAGCCACTTCTTGTTTTTTGAGGTGGTCTGTTAAGAATCCTTTGTCCCATCTTTTAAAAAAATTTTCGATACCCTCTACTTTTTCTTGTTCTAAGTTTCCGAATTTAATCTGAACACTAATACCTAATGGTTTATAATAATCATTTAAATATTCTGTTAAATTAACTGGTTCTCCTTTTTCTGTTTTATAAAATTGATTTGCTGGATTAACCAACATGTTCACTATCGCTTGTCGGTCACGAAAAGACAATGGTTTATCATCAGTACTTTCCGTATATCGTTCAAAAATTCCAGGGTCGGCAGAAACAGCTAAAGATTGAAGATGTTCTAAATAGGCTCTGTCATATGCTTCTACTATTTGTCCCATTTTTGCATTTGGTTCTAGTCCATGGGCCATAATTTGTATATTACGATTTAGGTCTAATCGTTTCTTAAATTTTTCACCCAAGAGAGGACTTCTTTCAATTGCTTCTATAATTTTTTCAACACCAGAAACAGGCCCTTTTCCTGGTCTTTGAGCCAGGTTGTCTTGGGGTTTGATATTGTCTGGATTTTTAGGTTGTCCGTCTGGTTTTAACTGGGGTTGCTTAGTAACATCTTCCATTTATCTATGTTAGCATATTGTTTTAAATTTCTATATAATACTATAGATATGTCAAAAGAAACTTCGGTACTAGGGCTTTTTCAAAAATTATTTCACAATTTCAATGCTCGGCAGATGAAAGATGCAACACTGGCTTTTAAGAAACATCTGGATGATGGCGGTAGAATGCTCCTCGCTATGGCCGGCGCGATGTCTTCGGCTCAGCTGGGAGTGACGCTCGCGCCCGATTGCTGGAGTAAAATTGATAGGACTAACACTACCGAAAGAATAATCTGCCCATAAGGCAGAATTTGCGCCACTAAACTCATAAGTCCATTATTGCATAATTAAACCAAAAAAGCAAATAGTCTTTCCTTATGTTTTTTACTGAAAATTATGTATAATAACGATAATGTATGAGGCTATAAAAAATTTCAATAAACAGTTTAACTATGAACCAAAAGTTGAGAATGCGGAAGGGTTGAAATTATTTAAAAAATTTATGGTTGTTGGCATGGGGGGTTCGCATTTAGCCGCTGATATTCTAAAAGCCTGGGATCCTGCCTTAGATATGATAATTCGTAGTGATTATGATTTACCTTCAATTCCTCCTGAAGAAGATGGCGCCCGCCTATTTATTTTGAGTTCCTATTCCGGCAATACCGAGGAATCCATTTCCGCTTTCCATAAGGCCGGCGAAAAAAATCTGCCCCGCGCAGTCATTGCCGTAGGGGGACAACTTCTGGATCTTGCTCAAAAGACTGGAGTTCCTTACATCCAGATACCGGATACCGGCATTCAGCCTCGCTCCGCTCTTGGTTTTTCTCTGATGGCTTTTTTGAAACTTATGGGTCAAGAAGAAGCATTGAAAGAAGCGAGCGAACTTTCTTCATTACTACAACCAACCGAATTTGAAGAACAGGGGCGCGAGCTGGCGTTAAGACTCAAAGGTTCTGTGCCGGTGTTTTATGCTTCGGATCGAAATGTTGAGTTAGCCAAGAATTGGAAAATAAAATTCAACGAAACTGGAAAAATTCCAGCCTTCTTTAATGTTTTTCCGGAACTGAATCACAACGAGATGTCTGGTTTTGATGTAAAAGAGACCACCGCAGCGCTTTCTAAGAATTTTTATTTTATACTGCTTGAAGATGAGAGCGATCATCCTAAAATAAAAAAGCGCATGCAAGTGACTGCCAAGTTGTATAAAGATCGTTCTTTAAGAATTGAATCCGTAAAACTTGTTAATCACAAAAATGTTTTTTATAAAATATTTTCTTCAACTGTTTTAGCCGACTGGGCCGCCTATCATACTGCTAAATCTTATGGTCTCGACCCCGAGCAGGTTCCGATCGTGGAAGAGTTTAAAAAATTGATTAGGTAAATTTAGAAAATCGGATCTTCTGGAGGATGGTAGAATTTTTACTCTTTTATTTAGATAACAACGAAAAATATTTTGCTTGCGACTGGAAAATCATATCCTTTCTTTCAATAACAATCTCCCATTTATTTTTCTTGGCGTAAAAATAGAGTTCTTTATTGGGGTTAAAAGCTATAGGATGCTCGAGTAGTTTCAGGAATGGAAGATCGAGGTTGGTATCTCCAACTCCGATGGAACCCTGAAGAGTTAAATTTTTATTAGATAAAAGTACATGTTTCAAAATTGTGTCTTTGCTCTCAATGTCTTTCTGGTTAGAGATTTTTCCAGTGAATTGGTTTTGTTTATTTACCGAAAATACTCGGCCATATACTTTATTGAATCCCAAATTTTTCGCGAAGGGCTCAACAATGTCTTGTGGCGAGCCGGAAATTGCCACCAGATAAAATCCTTTTCTTTTCAAATCTCGCACCATATTTTTGGTGTAGTGATAGAGGCGATAACGATGGAAATTCATAACATGATTCGCAGTGTCGCGGATCATATTTTGGTTGATTCCTTTTATGTAGCGCTGATAGGCCTTGATGACCGCTCGCTGATAAACCTGGTATGACCCCTTTCTATCAAGCCAGCGGACGTAGGCGTGCACGTAATATTCCTGGGCGCGATAGGGGAAAATTCCAAAGGTAATCAGGGCTTCCAATAATTCCCGCAATAAACTGGAACGAAAGATCGTTCCGTCTATATCAAAAACCGCGATGCGTCTTTTTTTCATTACATGATAAATTATATAACAATAAATATGGGGTGGCAATCATAATTTTTGCTATAATACTTTACATGTCATTACCAACCAAAGCTGAAGCGCAGGCCACTTTAGAAAAGCACGTAAAAGATGAATATCAAAGATATCACGTGCTGATGGTAGCAACCGCCATGGAAGGCTATGCAAAAATTTACGGCGAAAGTCCTGACCTGTGGTTTATAACTGGCCTTCTGCACGATATAGATTTTGAAGAGCATCCAGATTTACATCCAGCGGAATCATTAAAATGGTTTAAAGAGTGGGGTTATCCGGAGGAATTAATTCACGCGGTTGAGGCTCATGCCTATGGTTACCATGGTTTTACTACACTACCGCAAACCAAGTTAGCTTCCGCTGTCATGGCCTGTGATGAAATTTCCGGAATTTTTTATGCGTATCGAAAGTTAAATCCGATTCCGTATGGGCAAATGCAATTAAGTTCCATTAAAAAGCGTCTTGCCGAAAAAAGCTTTGCTTCCAAGATCGACCGCGATACTATATATAGGGGTTGTGAAGCCTTGGGTGTTTCGCTCGATGACCACATCGCGAACCTGATTAAATTTTGGAGCGAGGTTTAAGTAAGTGATATAATACTATTGACGCAAGTAGCGCTGGTACTCCAGCTGGTACGCAATAGCCTGACTGATATATTAAATAATAAAAAATTCCGAGCTCACTTTGCATTTGTGGGATATTTTGGATGAGGAAAAATGAATGGAAGACCTCTATATTTCCAGATAAACATCGCCGCCTCTATAGAAATTTGGTTTTAGAATAAAATAGTGCTATACTGAAAATACAATTAAATATTTATCAAGAGCGTGGCGAGAGCACTGGCTCATGGATTCGTTCGGAACGAGTTCCTTGGACCCACCGGCAACACTGAGAGAGCATAAGCTCCTCGAACGTGTGCCAAATCCAGCCCTTTGTGGGATAGATAATTTACTAATATTATTCCTGCATTGGCAGGTTTTTTGTTGTAAAATTATGAAAAAGAAATGCACAAAATGTAAAAAAGAAAAATCACTTGATGAGTTTTTTAATGTATCAAGGATATTTAAAAATCCGAGAATTAATAAAGATAGGAAAAGCACAGTATGTAAAAAATGTGTTTACAAAAGAATAACACTTAATAGATTTAAAAATCCAGAAAAATATAAAGAACTTGGACGAAACTGGACAAAGAAGAATCCTGAACGAAGGAAAATGATAAGACAAAAATATTTTTCTTCACCAAAAGGCGTATATAGAAATTTAGTAAAAAGAGGCATTGAAAATGTTCTAATTCCACAAAAGGATTTTATTGAGTGGTATGCCAATGAAGAAAGAAAGTGTTTTTATTGTGGTATTCCAGAAATTCTTGTGGCGAAGTTCGCAAAAGGTAAAATGAGAAGCCGATTAACCATTGATAGGGTAGAACCAAAAGGAAAATATGAACCCAAGAATATAGTTCTGGCCTGCGGAATATGCAATTTTATTAAAAGTGATGTTTTTACTAAAGAAGAAATGTTGGAAATTGGGAAAATCATAAGAATTAAATGGAAAAGGATAAAATGAAAACAAAAACGGCGGAGTTCTGTAGTCCTCGGCATCCGGATAAAATCTGCGATTTTATCGCGGACAGCATTCTGGATGAATATCTGAAAGGCGACCCAGAAAGCCGAGCCGGAATTGAAGTGATGGGTGGACATAAGCTCATCACTATAAATGGAGAAGTTACGAGTAAGGCTACCCCTGACATAGAATCAATCGTAAGAAAAACTTGCCCGAACTTTGAAGAAGGGCGGGTTATTTCAAATATTGTTTCTCAGAGTCCGGAGATTGCCAGGGGTGTGGATATGGGCGGAGCGGGCGATCAAGGAATAATGAAGGGTTATGCAACGAATGAAATCCCAGAATTTTTACCACTTGAATACGTGCTGGCGCGAGACTTATGTAAAAAAATTTATGAAAAATATCCCTATGACGGGAAAACTCAAGTGACAATCGAGGGAAATGAAGTTCTGACTGTAGTTGCCAGTTTTCAAAATACAAAAAACGATGAACTTTTAAAATTTGTAAAAGAAATCATAAAAGCTAAAGAATATTTGATAAATCCGGCGGGGGAGTGGATGCAGGGCGGGTTCGACTCAGATACCGGACTTTCCGGCAGGAAATTAGTTATGGATAACTATGGTCCAGAAGTGCCTATTGGTGGCGGATCATTTTCCGGTAAAGATTATACCAAGGTAGACCGCTCTGGGGCTTATATGGCGCGGAGAATTGCGGTGGACATTTTACAAAAGAGGAATGCAAAAGAAGTTTTTACTAAACTTGCTTATGCCATAGGCAAGTCAGAGCCAGTGATGGCGGTGGCGACGGTGGTTTACCCCGGCCAGGAAGGCGGGGACGGCAAAGAAGAAGAGATTATTGGATATGACTTAAGCCCACGAGGTATTCGGGAGTATTTAAAATTAGATAAAGTAAAATACGCGGACACTTGCCTGTGGGGTCATTTTGGCAGAGGCTTTGAATGGAAATGAAATAAAGTGATATAATCAACTTATGATTGATCCGAAAAAAGTAAATATGAATCAGTTGCCGAAAAAGTTTATCGA
>CAYJQS010000035.1:2325-5893 GCA_964372515.1 uncultured Candidatus Saccharibacteria bacterium | reverse complement strand
CAGCATCGGAAATCACTGGTTAATTAAAAAAAGAATGATTAAGCACATTTGGTTTGATTTTAGTAACACAATTTCAAAATATGGAATGATGTCCTACCAACTTACTGATCCTGATATTCCAGAAGTTTTGGAAGAAATTAGGAAAATTACACCGGTTTCGATTTTTTCTAATGTAAATGTCAGGAAAATTTTACCCGCTTTAAATATTGATTCTCGGCTTTTTACTCACATTTTAACTTCTAGTATGCTAGAAAACCCCAAACCGGCGCTCGACGGCTTCTATAAAATGATCGAACTCTCGGCTCTGCCGGCTGAAGAAATTTTATATGTTGGCGATAACCTGCGAGAGGATATTCTCCCCGCCAAAAGTTTGGAAATTAAAACTGGCACTGTGTTCGCAAAGATAGAACAGGCCGACTATTCATTTACAGACTTTAAGGATATACTGGAATTTGTTAAAAGAAATAAATAATATGGATTTAGAGCAAAGAGTACAAAATATAGAAGAAAGAAATCGACGAGTTGAGGCGGACAAAGCTTGGGAATTATCTCGGGCTAGAACATTTTTTATCGCATTTTCAACCTATGTTTTAATTTTAATTTTTATGTTTTTAATAAAAGATGCGCACCCATTTTTAAATGCCCTAGTTGCATCCTTTGCATATCTAATTTCATCTGAAAGTTATGGAATCATAAAAAAATGGTGGTTGAGCAGAAATGCGAAATAATTTTATGGAAAATTTAGAACAAAGAAAGACGGTAGAATTTGAGCAAAAATATGTTGAGCAAGTAAAAACTCTAATCTATAAAATCTTGAAAGAATTAGGTGCGGATGAACGAGAAACTCTAGGTCATCATATTGATGCAGATTTAAATAATATTCCAGAAGTTTATAAAGGTCGTTCTAGATTCTGGATTACACTTGAGCAGGACAGAGTAATAGGTACAATAGCTGTTCAAGAAATTAGTGAAGATGTTGCTAAATTAAAAAGGATGTTTATTGCTGAAGAATTTCACGGCACAGGAGTAGCGCAAAAATTATTAGAGACTGCTCTTAGTTTTACTAAAGGAAATGGATATAAAAAAATAACTTTAAATACAAGTAAATTAATGAAAAGAGCCCACAGATTTTACGAGAAAAATGGATTTAAAAGAGTCAGCGAAGGTGATGTCAGATTTTCTTATGAATTGAGTTTAAATTAACATGCAGAATTTTTTGAAAAAATTAAAACTCAAGAGGCGGGTGATTACTGCGCTGGCGGCAATGCATTTTTATGGCAATCCTTCCAGTAAATTAAAGATTGTTGGCGTAACGGGCACGAATGGTAAAACAACAACAGCTACACTTCTGTATAGAATTGCCACGGCCTTGGGTTACAAAGCCGGGCTTATTAGCACGGTAGAAAATATTATTGCTGGCAAAGTAGTACCTACTGCTATGACCACTCCAGACCCATTAGCGCTAAACAAATTACTTAGCGATATGGTAAAGGAAGGCTGCGAATATGTTTTTATGGAAGTCTCAAGCCATGCGTTAGACCAAAAGCGTGTGGCAGGGATAACTTTTGCTGGTGGGATTTTTACCAACTTAACTCACGACCACTTGGATTACCACAAAAGCTTTGAAAATTATTTCAATGCTAAGAAAAAGTTTTTTAAAATGCTTCCCGAGAGCGCTTTTGCACTAGCGAACGTGGACGACGAACACGGCCGGATGATGCTTGAAGGGATAAAAGCCAAACAGTATTTTTATGGATTCAATAATGAAGCCGAATTTAAAGGAGAAGTAAAGAAAGTAGACTTTAACGGGCTTGAACTAAATTTTAACGGAGAAGAGATTAAATCAAAGCTGAAAGGCAAATTTAATGCTTATAACCTACTCGGTGTTTGGGGTACTTGTAAACTTATTGGTTTTGATATGGCGAGGGTAAATAAAATTTTAGAAACCATCGAGCCACCTGCCGGAAGATTTCAACCTTTTGTTTCAGCAAGTGGAGTTTTGGTTATAGTTGATTACGCGCACACCCCCGACGCGTTAGAAAATGTATTCAAAGCAGTTAAAACATCTTTTGTTGGTGCAAAAATAATTTCTGTTTTCGGTTGCGGTGGCGACCGGGATCCACTGAAGCGTCGCATCATGGGAAAAATCGGCGCCCAAATGTCCGACATTGCTATTTTCACTTCGGACAATCCTCGTAGCGAAGATCCAGAAAAAATAATTGCGGAGATGAAGACAGATTTGTCGATGGATCTAGTTAAAAAAGTAAAAGCCATATCGAACAGAAGGGAAGCAATTCTAGAATCCGTAAAACTTGCGCAGAAAGGTGATATTATTCTTTGTGCGGGTAAGGGCCATGAAGATTATCAGGAAATTAAAGGAGTGAAGCATCATTTCAATGATATCGAAGAATATAAAAAACTTTTTTAAAAATAAAAAGATAACCGTGATGGGGTTAGGAATACTCGGCCGGGGGGTAGGTGATGTTGCCTTCTTGGCAGAATGTGGAGCGGAGTTGACTGTCACTGATCTTAAGCCTTCGACTGCGCTCAGGCCGTCGCTTAAAAAGCTTGCCCCGCCTAGCTCAGGCGGGGTGAAAAAATATAAAAATATTCGTTATGTTTTAGGGAAACATGATTTAAAAGATTTCAAAAATGCAGATTTAATTTTAAAGTCAGCTAGTGTGCCGCTTGATTCGCCATATATATCACATGCAAGAAAGTGGGGAATTCCAATAGAAATGGATGAATCATTGTTTGCCAAATTAGCTCCCCAAGTGAAAATAATTGGAGTTACAGGCACACGCGGTAAAAGCACTACCACTGTTTTAATTTATGAAATATTGAAACGAGCCGGAATTGCAGTACACTTAGGCGGCAATATTCGCGGTACTGCAGCTCTGCCCCTTTTAAAAAAAGTAAAAAAAGGGGACACTGTGGTTTTCGAACTTTCCTCTTGGCAATTGCAGGGTTTTAATGAAGCGAAAATTTCTCCCCAGATTTCAGTATTTACGAATTTTATGCCGGACCATATGAATTATTATGGTTCGACTTCGCTCACCACAGGCCAAGCCATGAAACAATATTTCACTGATAAATCTTACATTTATAAATTTCAAAAAAAGGGCGACGTGCTAGTTTTGGGGCCGAGCATGAAAGGCAAAGTGAAAAACACCAAAAGTAAAATAATAAATGTGACTGTTAAAAATATTCCTAAACCTGCTCACCTGAAAGGTAAACATAATTTGGAAAATATTGCTTGCGCGGTAGCTGTTGCACGGGTTTTAAAAATCAAAGAAAACATAATTAAAAAAGTAGTAGAGAACTTTAAAACTATACCTGGCCGCCTAGAATTGGTTAAAAATATTCATGGCGTAAAAATTTACAACGACACAAATTCTTGCACTCCGGAAGCAACAAGTGCTGCGCTACAAACTTTGGGCTCGAAGAATAAAAACATAATACTTATTTTAGGTGGATCAGATAAAGATCTGAAATTAAAAAATTTAGTGCAAGATATAAATAAGTATGCAAAAGAAGTGGTGCTTATACCTGGCAACGGCACGGATAG
>CAYJQS010000035.1:0-2225 GCA_964372515.1 uncultured Candidatus Saccharibacteria bacterium | reverse complement strand
CATAATTTTATTCAGTCCGGCTTTTGCATCATTTGGTATGTTTAAAAATGAATATGACCGAGGGGATCAATTTATGAAAATAATAAAGCAACTAAAATAGTATGAATTTAGATTTATCTAAAATTAAAAAAGTTTTCTTTATCGGCATCGGCGGCATCGGGATTTCTGCTTTGGCAAAGATGATGATTGCGCAAGATATGGAAGTTTCTGGAGTAAACGATGAAAAAGAAGGTAAAACTCTCGATTCACTCAGAGAATCTGGAATAAATGTAAGTTTCGATAAAAAAATAAAGGAAGCGGATTTGTATGTGTATAGTGATGCGTGGATTTATCGAGGTCCGGAAGTTATTGAGCAAGCTAAAAAAACTGGCAAGCCGATGATGAGCTATTTTGAAACGCTAGGTGAGATTGCGAAAGATTATAAAGTAATTGCAATCTCTGGCACACATGGTAAGACTACGACGACAGCCATGGTTGCGGAAATTCTAATAGATGCGGAGTTTGATCCTACTGTTATTGTCGGCTCTTTCATGAAAAAGCTTGCCCCGTCCAAAGGCGGGGTTGGTAGTAATTTTAGAAAAGGTAATAGTAAATATTTAGTAGTAGAAGCAGACGAATACAACAGACATTTTTTAAATTTCCATCCTTATATTGGAGTGGTTACAAATATTGAAGCGGATCATTTGGATTATTTTAAAAATTTAAATGAAATAAAAGAAGCTTTTGATAAATTTCTTTCTCAAAGTGAGCACGCAATCATAGATTACAGCAAATATTTTAAAAAAGTACAAAAACTTTCTGTGCCGGGGGAGCATAATCGCATGAATGCGGCAGCGGCGCTTGCGGTAGCGGATATTTTAAAAATTCCTAAAGCAGTTGCGCAAAAATCTTTAGCGGAATTTTCCGGAACTTGGCGTCGGCTCGAGAAAAGAGGAGAAACTAAAGACGGAACAATTATTTACGATGATTACGCGCATCACCCGACCGAGATCAAGGCGAGCTTGCAAGCACTACGTGAGCTTTACCCCCACACCAATGATATTGGTGTGGGGGTTTATCCCCCTAAAAAAATCACAATAGTTTTCCAGCCGCATCTTTACAGTCGCACCAAAGCGCTTTTCGATGATTTTGTAAAAAGTTTCAAAGGAGCGGATCAAGTTTTACTCCTGCCTATTTATTTTGCCCGCGAAGATAAAGATGAAAGTGTTTCCAGCGAGAAACTAGCACAAGCAATAACTTTAGCGGGGGATAAAGCGCAGGCATACCCTGATTTTAAGTCAGCTGAAGAAGCAGTTTTAGCCCTCAAGCTTGGATCTGAAGATGTTTTTGTGACTATGGGAGCCGGCGAGGCCTATAAAGTGGCTGACAAGATCTGGGGCTTGTCCTAAAACAAGCTTATTTTATAAGGATATTTTGGCGCTTAAAATAAAAAAGTCGCCCTGTTTGTATTGACATTTAAGTTCAAGTATGCTATACTGTATTTATAAGTCCCAAAAGGGGCTTTTTGTTTAGAAACCATTACGGAGTTCGAGAGAGCAAAACTCTCCATTATGAAAAATAACAACAAATTAATACGATTCGTACAATCTTTTATCATAATTCCAATAGTAACAATGCCAATGTCCATCGGGGCTCTGCCTCAGACGGGCGCAGGTATTGTCTCTGCGATACAGCTAGTATCAAGTCGGGAAAATATTTCTGCTGAAGCCTTGGCCTTTAACAATAGCCAAGAAGAAGCAGTGAAAGTTCTAGAGGCCCGCCTTAACTCGGCGAGGCAGGCTAAAGCTGCTGCCGTCAATGCCTACTTCGAAGAACGAGATATGCCACTGGAAGGTATGGGTATGAAAATGGTTGTGGAAGCCGAGAAAAATAATCTTGACTGGAGACTTGTTGCGGCCATTGCAGTACGTGAGTCAACGGGTGGTAAATTTGATTGTATTAAAGTTAATAACAATCCTTTTGGTTGGGCTTCTTGTAAAGTTGGTTTTGAATCGAACGAGCATGCCATAGAAATTGTGGCGCAAAATCTTGGAGGCAATAATCCAAAAACTGCTCGCTACTATGATAACAAAACTACTCTGCAAATTCTTCGCGCCTACAACCCGCCTTCTATCGTGCCTCGTTATGCGGAGCAAGTTATCTCGATTATGAATAAAATCGGTGACCAGAACTTAGGAGAACCTATTGTAATTGTAAAAGCTGATGCGTAAACTAAAAATCCTCCG
>CAYJQS010000034.1:0-6244 GCA_964372515.1 uncultured Candidatus Saccharibacteria bacterium | reverse complement strand
CAGATAGGAAGATAAAAGAAATAATTGCTAGAGGCAAAGTGCCGATTATTTGCGGCGGTACCGGATTTTATATTGATGCAATAACAAAAGGCATAATATTGCCGAAAGTTCCACCGAATATAAAACTCCGCGCAAAGTATACTCAAAAATCTGCCATGGCATTATTTAAAGTATTGAAGAAATTAGATGAAGATCGGGCAAAAAATATAGATCCACATAATAAAGTAAGGTTAATTAGGGCGATTGAAATAGCTAAAACCTTGGGTAAGGTTCCACCAATTATACAGACAATACCTGTGTATAAATTTATAAAAATTGGACTTAAGGTTCCAGAAGAGCAGTTAAAAAGAAAAATACAAAAAAGACTACTGACAAGAATAAAAATGGGAATGCTAAGCGAAGCAAGAAAACTCCGCAAAAGGGGGTTGTCTTGGAGAAGAATGAGAGAACTTGGGCTTGAGTATGGGTTTATAGCTATATATTTACAAAATAAAATAGATAAAGTAGAAATGCTCAAAAAATTAAATACTGAAATTTACAAATACGCCAAGCGCCAGATGACCTGGTTTAAGCGCGATAAAGAAATTAAGTGGTTTGATTTATCAAAACTCAAGCAAAGGCGAGCGCTAAAACTCCTAGTGAAAAAAATACAAGGGCTATAATTTTACGGGCGGATAGATTTTCTTTTAAAATTATTATTCCGTATAAACCAACCAAAATATAGCTCCCAGCGCGGATGGCCAGGACATAAGAGACCGGGCCATATTTGAACGCATACATTGAGGCGGTAAAAGAAATTGCCTGTAGCACACCAACAAAAACAAGAGGCCAGAAAAAAGTTTTAGAAAATATATGCTTAAAAGAATGTTTTTCGTTATACAAATGTATTAAAATAAAAAACATTACCGAGGCGCCTAAGGTATTCATAAATCCATAAAATACTGGGTTGGAAACCTGGATTGAAATTTTATCGAGGGATGAACCGATAGCAATACAAAACATTGCGACAATCATAAGAAATACGGGGATTGATGAATTTGTGCTATTTTTTTTCTGTCGCAATATAAAGTATGTTCCAAGTACTATTAAAATTATTCCCGTAAAGCCGAGAAATGTCGGCACTTCTCCCAGTAAGATAAAAGAGGTGCCGACATTAAAGACTGGAAGTAAACACATCACCGGCGTCACTGTGGAAATGTCAGCTTCACGCACGGCTCTATACATAAAATATGTCTGCACCGGATAAAGCACAAACCAAATAATCAAAAGTGGCCACCAAAAACGCCAGGCTAAATCCCCTATTTCTGTTCCACCTGGGAGTAAAAATATCAAAGCCAAAGAAGGTAAAAGAGAAAATGCTTGAACAATAAAACCCATTGCAAAATTACCAAAAGTATTGGTCAGATGTTTGTCATAAACCCTTCTTCCTCCTGATATTAATGCCGAAAGTAATGCAAATGGGAACCACATATTATTTAAATTATTTTTTTAACAACTTCTTTTATATTTTTTACAATAACTTTCGCGCCGTGCTTTTCAAAATCCTCTTTTGAATAAAGGCCAGTGGTGACAGCAATAAAATCGATGCCTGCACCGTGGGCGGCTTGTAAATCCATTAAAGAGTCCCCTACATAAATCATTTCCTCTTTTTTAATACCTAAATTTTCTAATTTTGCAAACATGGGTTTGAAAACTTTAGGGTCTGGCTTATGAACATCAGTATCTTCGGGACTCTGAATAACGGAAAAATCTTCGCGAGGGAAGCCGAGCCTTTTTAAGTCTTGCCAGAGGAATTCTTGATTGGCGGCTGACAATAATCCAAGTTTTAGACCATTCTTCAGTAATTTATTAACAGCACCTATGGAGCCAGGATAAACTTTTTTAAGAAAATTTTCCCTGATCGAAATATTTGCTTTACGCATATTTTCCAATGTGTCAGCATCTTGGTAAAGCTCTTTCATTAAAGTGTTGAAGGGCTTACCCCAATGCTCTCGCAAGGTTTCTTCTGACAAGTCAATATTGTAAAACTTTTTAGCGACAATTTTATGGTGCTCCCATTTTATAGCACGACTCTCAACTAGAGTATCATCGAAATCAAAAATAACTGCTTTGTATTTTGGATTAGGCATACTTCAGTAAATTTTTTACTTTACTAAAGACTCTTTTTAAATCAATATTATTTTTAACTTCAAAATAAATTGTGTTTTTCTTGGAAGGCGGAAGTTCAGCCATCCTTTCTTGTTTCGCAAGAGCTTCTAGCCAAGTTTTAGACCAGATGAAAATATTTTTATTTTTTTTGCTGTTTTTTATACGTTTTAGAATAACCTTTTTAGGTAAATTAAAATAAATAGTTATTAACTTATAGCCATGTCGTTTAGCTGTCTTGCTAATGAAAGAACGAGCATCTTTATTAATATTGCCACTAGAATGAATCACACTTAGTCCCGCTTTCAGACAAAATTTAAATAAAGTTTTAAAAATTAGGAATTTAAGTCCTGGTGTCTTGAAGGTTCTCTTTTTTTTATTATACTTAGAAAAAACAACTACAGGGTATTTAGCGTTAAGAAAAGTAGCTATATCGTCGTTGTCGGTATTAACTATTCCTGGTAATTCTTTAGCTAGTTTCCTAGCAAACGTGGTTTTACCGGAATGGCTAAAACCAACACACATAATTATATATTTTTTATCTTTCATTGCGGGCTTTGCCTCGCCGAAGCTGAGCTATAGCGAGGCGAAGGCGGGCGATGAGGGAATCGAACCCCCGACTATTCTTTTGGAGAGAATTGTTATACCACTTAACTAATCGCCCACACTCCGCGAAGCTTGCCTTGCGGCAGGCAGGCGGAATGTGGAAACATAAAATAAAAACAATATGTTCCCTGTTCTAAAAGAACATACAGCAAAACCCTTTGCTGTAAAGAAATTATAGCAACAAACGAGGAGCATAAACAAGTTTAAACGAAGTTACTTTTTAATTTCTTTATGCTTGGTTTGCTTGCGGCACCATTTGCAATATTTTTTGAGCTCGATTTTTTCGGTTACCAGTTTCTTGTTTTTACTGGACCAATAATTTATGCGCTTGCAGTTACTACAGGCCAGTTTTATAAGTCTATCTTGGGACATGAGGCTATACTATTATAAAATTACTTTTTTTGCAAATACTTTTTGTTTTAGGAGTTTGCTGGCCACTTTTTCGAATTTCTTAGCATTGCCGGTAGTAAAGTAAATAGTCCTCCCTTTTCCTTTATTAAAAATTTTATTAGTCCCGAGCAAACTTTGTGTTCGTTTAGCTATGGCTTTACCTGAATCCACCAATTTAACTCTTGGTCCCAAAATTTTCTCTATTGCCTTACGCAGAAATGGATAATGGGTGCAACCGAGAACTAGCTGATCTGCCCTGGAATTTTTTACGTCTTTTAAATATTTTTTCAGGAGTTTGTGGGCTTCGGGGTTATTAACGCTTCCTTTCTCCACCGTATTTTCCAAATTCTTACAGCCAATATTTAATACGGTTATTCCATTTGCATAATCTAGAATGAGTTTTTTCACGGTCTTGCTTTTGGCAGTAGCGGGAGTGGAGATGATGGCAATTGTGCCAGTTTTAGTTTCGAGTGAGGCGGGTTTAACCGCAGGTTCTGTGCCAACAATGGGGATTTTGTAATCTCTGCGAAGTTTTTTTATTGTATAGCAAGTAGCGGTATTGCAGGCGATAATCAACATTTTTATATCATGTTGCCTAGTTAGATAATTCACTACCCCAGTCATAAATTTATTAAGCTGCCCTTTACTTTTTTCTCCATAAGGCACATTTTTCTGGTCGGCAAAGAAAACGAAATTCTCTTTCGGAAGTAACTTCCTAAGTTCAAGGAGTATGGAAAGCCCGCCTACTCCGGAATCAAAAACGCCAATGGGTCTCTTGTTCATACTAATTTACTGAAGTTTTCAACTTTGATTCTTTTTTAAATCGCTCGACTGCTAAAACTATCAACTTGTCTAAAAGTTTTGGCAAGGGTAAACCGCTTGCCTCCCATAATTTTGGGTACATGCTGATATTAGTGAATCCTGGAATAGTATTTAGTTCATTGACTAATATCTCTCCATTTTTTTTAAGAAAAAAATCCACCCGCCCCATGCCTTCGCAACTTAAAACTTTAAAAACTTTTACTGCTAAATCTTGAACTTTTTTAATTGTATTTTTATCTAATTTAGCTGGTATTTCTACTCTTGAACTATCATCAATATATTTGGCGTCATAAGAATAAAATTCTTGGCCAGCGATAACTTCACCTGGAATCGAAGCCCTTGGTTTTTCATTTCCTAAAACAGCGCACTCGATTTCCCTGCCTTCTATAAATTCTTCTGCGATAATTTTCGTATCAAACTTAAATGCTTCGCTTACTGCTTTCTTAAATTCATTTTCATTTCGTACTTTATTTATTCCCACCGAGGAACCCATGTTGGCAGGCTTTAGGAAGAGCGGCAAACCTAATTCTTTTTTTATTTTTATAAAATTAACTTTTTCATTAATCTTAAGGGTGATGAATTTTCCGATTGGAATGCCTGCTTCTCGGAAAAGCCTTTTCATTACATCTTTATCCATACCTACTGCCGAGCCTAATACCCCGGCGCCGACATACGGGACCCCCGCTAACTTCAAAAGTCCTTGCATGCTGCCGTCTTCGCCAAAAGGCCCGTGGAGCACTGGGAAAATTACATCTATTTTTTCTTTAACTGCTGAATTAGTGTTTAGGGGGACAATTTCTCTGCTTGAATTATTTAGTTTAATAAGCTTTGGATTGTTTATGTTTAATAAATAGTTTGAAGTATTGCTTAACAACCATTTTCCCTCCTTACTAATACCAATTGGAACAACTTCATATTTATTTTTATCTAATGCATTAACTACGTTTTGTGCAGACTGCAAAGACACCTCGTGTTCAGCCGATTTACCGCCAAAAAGCACCCCGATTTTCAATTTCCCGCGCCTAGGCGGGGTAAACTTTTTTGCCATTTTTATAATATAGCACTATTTAAATCTTTAGGCACATTGGTTAAATTCTGACATCCACTCTTGGTAATCAACACTATGTCTTCAATACGTACGCCACCAAAACCCTTTAGATATACCCCGGGTTCAACTGTCATCACACAGCCAACAGGAAGCACATCTTCACTTTTGGGTTTTAAATTTGGCCACTCGTGAATGACTGTACCCACGCCGTGACCCAGGCCATGTTTAAAATTATTTTTAAATTTTTTAGCTAGAAAACTTCGTGCTGACTTATCTATTACTCTCGCCCTTCGCTCACCAGCCATTAATTTTTTAATTGCGCGGCTTTGAGCCTCTAACACTGCCAAGTAAATTTTCTTTTGCTTCGCGCTTGGCGCGCCAAAAAAGTAAGTTCTAGTCATATCAGAGCAATAGTGATTAATAGCGCAACCGAAGTCAAACATTACTGTGTCCCCTCTTTTTAATTTAGTTTTGTTGGGCTGATGATGAATATTGGCAGTATTTTTACCGAAGGCAACTATCGGCGAGAATGAAAGTATTGGCGCGCCTAGTTTAATAAAATATTTTTTAATTAAATTAGCTACGGCAATTTCCGTTACGCCAGTTTTTAATTTTGCTACAGTATACTGTAGCACTTTTTCGCTTATCCTCTGCGCTTTTACAATACTCGCAAGTTCTTTTTTACTTTTTACTGCTCGAACTTCGTGAATTAGTGTGGTTTTGTTCATCTTAATTCACCTCACCCCTTGCTTTCCCCTCTCCTTGACAAGGAGAGGGGTTGGGGAGAGGTTAAAGTAAATTAGTTATGTCGTGATAGGTCACTAAAACCATCAATAAAATTAAAACTATAAAACCAACCATGTTCGCTGTATTGGCAAATTTGGGACTAATGGCCGAACCTTTTATTTTTTCAATTAATAAAAAGAATAATCGCCCACCGTCGAGCGCCGGAAACGGTATTAGATTTATGATTGCCAAGTTTATAGAAATAAGGGCAGTAAAAGACAATAGGTAAACAAAACCAAATTCATACGCATCCCCTACGATACCCACCAGGCCCACTGGCCCGGTAATCGAGGTAAGACTGCCTTGCCCCTTAACCCCATCTAAAATAAGCCTGTAAAGCCCTACGGCCGTGCTTTTGGTTATAAACAGCGTTAGCCTCATTCCCTCTTTAAAGGCTAATAAAACAGGCAATTTGGCCGTCCCAATCTGATCCATGCTTATGCCTAT
>CAYJQS010000033.1:0-6298 GCA_964372515.1 uncultured Candidatus Saccharibacteria bacterium | reverse complement strand
GGGCACCAAGTCGGTGGAGGCACTTTAATTTTTTCATAAAACCCAAAATCATCCGGCTCGATGGTGAAGTCTTTTTTACAATTTTCGCATTTTCGTGTTTCGCTCTTCATGATTTTCAAAAAAAAATATCGAGGGCTACCCTCAATATTTTTTAGTATTTCGATGTGAAGGGGTTGCGTCTAGAAAGGCCTTTCAGCATTTTTTTGACACTGGCGGCTCCACGCTTAAATAAAGTCTGCCTTTTGTCTTTATTTTTTTCTATTTCATGAAAAAGTTTTTCTTTCACCTCATCCACTGCCGCGTATAAGTCTTCTTTATCGGCGCTAGAATAAAATTCTTTCCCGCTTAAATTAATCAAACAATCTGCATGAAAGACAACGCCCGCCTTGTGGTGATTGGTGGTACGGGAAACTTCAAAATTTACAAAGGCCTCCCTGTCCCCTGTCTCAATTTTTGAAAGCAGTCTGCCTAAATTAGTCTCTTTTTCAACCACATAATCCCGAATAGCCTCCGTCAGCTCCATATTTTTCGCTTGTAAATTTATTTTCATATATAAATTATAACATAAATTAATCTATCTTGTGAGTATGTTTTTGTTTCAGGGTGGGTATGTATAATTTTTCTATGTATTCTCTCAAAACTCGCAAGGTTGAAAAATTTTCTAAAATCAGATTCCTTGCTTGCGTCATTTTTTTTAGCCACATAGAATCTTTTGGATTTTTTAAGTGAGCATAATAAACTGGAATAATTTTTTCTTTAACTAAAGTATACATTTCGCCACTGCTTTGGAAATCATTTATCACCCAGCCGATGTCTACGGGGTTTACTTCGCTTACCCAGCCATCATTGGTGGATAAGGCCAAAACTCCGTTCAGGGCCGCTTTCATTCCACTGGTGCCACAAGCCTCAGTTCCTGTGATTGGAGTATTCAGCCACACATCTGCTCCTGCTGTTAAAATTTCTGCTAGATCCATGTTGTAGCCAGGGATAAAAACCGCGACCTCTTGAAGTTTTTCTGTGATTATTTTCTGAATTTCTTTTTCCAGTAAGTCAACACTTTCTCCGGTGGGCCCTGAAAAGATTATTCTAATAGGCACTGGAGAATTTTTGCAAATTTCAAGAAGTTTTTCTGGGTTGTTTAAGAAAAACAATGGTTGCTTATACTCTACCAATCTTCTGGCCCAAACAAAAACAAGATCTGTTTCACTCCAAGTCTCCCCAGTTTTATCTTTTACCAGACTTAACAGTTTTCTTTTATTTTCCAAATGACTTCTCCAAATATTGGAAGTATTTTTTATTTTATCCCATCTTTTTAAAAATATCCCATTGCTGACTCTCTGCATGTCTTGATTGGGCCAAATTTCTTTAGCTTTTTGATAGTGTAGCTCACTAACCGCGTTTGATTTAGCCGAAAGCCTAAAAGAAAAAGCGGTCATGGAAAAAATATTTGGATTATTTTGGAGAGATCCCAAATTTGATATTTCTTTGCTATTCAAACATATATCTTTAGCGCATAGTTCCGTGTAGCGGTCAACTTTCTCTGTTGAAAATTGCTCTTGCCCGGCTAGAGCTAGGGTGTGGTTAGTAAAAAGTATGTGTTTTTTTGCATATTCACAGGCTTCTTTGAAATTTACCCGCTGATGGTCCATTTCATGCCGAATAAGCTCAAGCGCTAAAAAGGCGGAATGTCCTTCGTTTAAATGATAAACCGAGGCATGGTATCCAAGGCGCGCCAGCAGTCTAAATCCGGCTAGGCCTAAAATAATTTCTTGTTTTAGTCTAGTATCTCGGTTTTCATCATAAAGACATCTGGTGATTTCCCTATCCCTTGAGTCGTTCTCGGCAACATCTGTATCCAATAAATAAACCCTCGCGTTATCCTCTTGCCATTGCCACGCTTTAACCCTGACAGTTCTATTTTCGATAGGCACCGAGATGATTACATCTCGGTGATTTTCATCAACAACTTTTTTTATTTTATCTTTATCTTTATCTGTTTCCCCATCAGGAGATAAAGTACTTTGCCCTCTTTGATACCGCAATCCGACCGCCACTAGTGGAAACCCTCGTATGGCGGCCTCCCTTATATAATCTCCCGCTAAAATCCCAAGCCCACCGGCATAAGTAGGAAGTGATGAATCAAGCGCATATTCCGCGCAGAAATAAGCAACTGGAGCCTTTACAAATGCTTCGTACTCTTTTGTTTTTTTAAATTTTAGAAACCAATTTGAATGATCGTTGTTCACCATAAAATTATCCGCCCCTCTGTTCTGGTTGCCCTCCGCGCAAGCGGCGGTATTTAGCTTCATATTCAACTATCACTTTCTCTACTTGGTCGTGAGGTATTTTTACTCGCACCAAATCAATTGCGTTCATAGTGTCGTAGATGTCCAGCTTGTGCTTGAGTTTAAAAATAGCATCGCGCCAAAGGATTGCTTGCTCATACTCGCCCTGCTTAGCCGCTTCTTTTTTCAGCCTTTCCATCATCGCTAAAAATGCATAATACACATTCTCCGCGCCGGGGCGGCCCAGAGTCCGATCCTTAAAAGGAATTCGCAATATGCTGTTCTGCGATTGCATCATTGATCTTATTTTGCCCGTGCGTTGCCAGTTGAAAGCAGTACTAATTATTTTTTCGTAATAATCTCTGCCTTCGTCAATAAATTCTTTTTTTATATCTGGAATATGGCGGAGAGTATCGAGCAGGATATATGCCCCGTATTCTATCATCTCCAGACTCCACCACGGTTTAGCCGATGCCCACCAAAAGTGGTCGGAAGCAAGCGCAGTGTCCATCTTCTCGCGCACAAGTTCATACCGCGGATGAGTTTTATTCATGTTGTAAACTTCTCTTAAAACCAATCCTGTAAATTTCCATTGCCACTTGTGAATAATATTTTCGGGGTCTTCCCAGGACAAAAATTGAATTTCCTTTTCGATATCTGCCTTGCTCGATGCCCAAGTAGCCTTCGCCGGCAAAATTTCTTTTTTTGTTTGATAGTCTTTTTCCAGATCTCCGACATGGATTAGTTCAAATTCTTTCGTCTCGAATATTTCAAAGAGCATTTTCTCCAAACCCGGTCGATGGTGGCCAAAGGTCTCTGCATCCATCGCCGTTACGACATAGTGGCCAGAATTAAGCTCATCTTTCATTGCTTCAAGTAGAGTATCGCGTGATCTGACGACCGCGCTCATAATGAGGTTACTTAGTCTTCTGTCGCGAAAGAAAACTTTTAAATTTGTACCCGCGAGTTTGTAGATTTGGCTGTAATCCACTTGGCCCACTTCTCCTCCGCAGGATATTTCGTCCAAAATTATCCATTTAAAACCCAGCTTTTCTGCCACTTCTCCAATTTTACTGTCATAAGCCATTTCCGGGGGGAAAAAACCTTCCAACTTGCAGTCTCCCAAAAAATGGCGAATGGTTTTCGTGTTTAATTCAATCTGCCTTTCTATTTCTTCCTTGGAGATGAGAGGTAAGAGCGCATGGTATTTGGCTGACCCAGTTATTTCAATTTGATTTTTCTCAACCAAATTTCGTAAGTCCTTGATAAGATTGTTATATCCGTATTTGTGCAATAACTCCAACAAAGTGCCGTTAATATTTATTGTCAGACGCACTTCTGGGTGCTTTTTTATTCCCTCGATGATTGGACGGTAACTTTGCGCAATAATCGCTTCCAGAATATCTGGTTGCTGATTGGCTGGTTGATAGAAATGTAAAAAATTCGCCCATTTCATATTTATTTTTATAGTTTGAATTGATTAAGCGCGCGCAGGAAAAGCTTCTCATATTCTTTCGCCGATTTTTCCCAAGAAAAGTTTTCCTTCATCGCTCGCTTCTGGATTTCTTGCCAAATTTCCGGGTATTTGTATATCTCATAAGCTCGCATAAAAGTTCCCAAGAAGGCGTATTTACCATAGTTGTCAAAAACAAAACCCGTGCCAGGGTCCTTCTCTGAAGTATGATCTTTTACACTGTCTGCGAGTCCGCCGATTTTTCGTACGATTGGCACCACTCCATAGCGCATTGATTCCATCTGGGTCAACCCGCACGGCTCAAATCGCGATGGAATAAGTATGGCATCCGCCCCAGCATAGATGGTGTGTGGCAGGATGTTATCATAAGAAAGATGAGTGGCCACGTTTTTATATTTTTTATCAAGTTCGTTGAAAAAAGAAGCAAATCGCGATTCCCCTGTGCCAAGCACCACAAACTGAAAGTCAAAATTTTCAAGCAGAGGATCGATCGTCTCTATAATCAGGTCGATGCCTTTTTGTTCTGCCAGACGGCCAATTACGCAAACCACAAAGGCGTCTTTTTTTTCCGGCAGATTGAATTTCTGTTGAAGTATTTTTTTATTTTTTATTTTTTCACCTAGATTATCTGCGTCATATTTAAACTCAACATAAGGATTCGTCTCCGGACTATAATTGTCATAATTTATACCATTCAGAATTCCAAAAAGTCTGGAGCGCCTCTCTTGCAAGAGCTGGTCTAGACCTTCTCCATATTCCGGGGTAGTGATTTCCCGCGCATAGCTCGGAGAAACAGTGTTGATCACATCCGCATAACGAATTCCTCGACGCATAAAATTTATTTTAAGTAGCCTTGGATCGGTAATAGAAGGAATTTGGGACTGTCCATCATCATAGTCGAGCTCGCTGGTATGCTTATGGTCAAACATGCCCTGATAGTAAATATTATGGATAATAAAAGTGGACGCAATCTTGGAAATTATCGGGTCTTTGCCATATTCGCACTTCATGTAGTTTGGCATCAGTCCCCCTTGCCAGTCATTGGCCACAACTATATCCGGCTTCCATTCATTGGCTTCATGCCTTATGAATTCGAGCGCGCCTCTTGAAAGCAACGCCCAGCGAGCAGGGTCATCATCATAGCCATAGACACTGCCTCTTTTTTCATAATATTCTTGGTTTTCTAAAAAATAGTTAACCGGTCCATCGCCGTTGTTGTATTTTTTAACATTACAAACAAGGTCTTCACTGCCTGGATTTGGAACTAAAAGCCCATCTAAAATTACAGTCATGGGAAACTCCTCTTCGTTAATCGAAGCATATTTCGGAATCATGGTTCTTACGTCGTGGCCCAGTTTGGCAAGCGCCTCAGGCAGAGAATGCAGAACTTCGCCTAAGCCCCCAACTTTCACAAATGGCACTACCTCGGAGCCCACAAATAAAATTTTTAGGGGCTGTGATTTATTTATTAAATTACTAGAGAATATTTTCATGAAAATTTATTGACTTTTAATTCTTGCTCTCAAGCTGCTACTGCTAAATTTGTGGTCTCGGCTGTTATAAATCACTTTCATGTCAGGTAGTTTATCTCTTGAGTAATTCGGTTTTCTCTTCCAATCTGCACCCATAAAACGCACATCGGGGTTTATTTTTTTAAGAAGATGGTATAAATCAACTTCATCTTTATATATAACGATCTCGTCCACATATCTACAGCCTTCTAGTCGTATTCTTCTTTCTTCCATTGTTTCAATGGGTTTCTTTTTATCCGGCCGGTCTACCGATGGATCAATTTCAAGACCGACGACTAAATAATCGCACTGGGCTCTGCACTCTTTCAGCATTAAAACATGTCCCGCATGCAGTAAATCCATTGCCCCACATGTAAATCCTCTAATCATGTCGTGCTAGAAATTATAGCATAATTTTTATGTTTTTATCAATTCCAAAATTTCTTGAGTTTTTTGTTTCAAAATTTCTTGGGTTTTTGCTTCTACATTCATTCGTACAACTGGTTCGGTATTTGACCCCCTGATGTTCGCTCGCCATTTTGAGTGCTCAAAACTTACTCCATCAATCCTATTGATGCTAGTTTCAAAATTTTGGGAAAAATGTTTTTCTAGTTTCTCTAAAATAGGTTGAACTTGGTCTTGGTCTGCAACCTTAATATTGATCTCACCCGAAATCGGGTAATTTTCAAAATATTTATCAAATAGTTCCGAAGTTTTCTTCCCTAATTCTGACACAATCTGGAGCATAATTAAAAAAGGAATCAAACCATTGTCTGTATAAAAAAAATCTTTAAAAAACATGTGTCCGGAAGTCTCACAGCCAACCAGGGCCTCGTTGTCGCGCATGAGTTTTCGTACGTCTGGATAACCTGCTTTACTTCGAATAGTTTTTGCTCCCACTGCCCGGGCTTCGTCTTCGATAGCCCAAGCCAGTCGCAAATCATGCACGACTTTGGCATTGGGAAATTTAGAGCAAAAATATTTTGTCAGAAAGGCTAATACATAATACGGCGGGATAAAACGCCCTG
>CAYJQS010000032.1:0-6543 GCA_964372515.1 uncultured Candidatus Saccharibacteria bacterium | reverse complement strand
TCTTAAAACAAGAACTGGTCTTCTGAAAATTAATCCTTTACCACAAGATTCTTTGGCAATGTTTAAACCGACAGACATCCACCAAATCTCGCCTTCTTTAAAAAAGAACTTCTTTTCTCTTTTATCTAAATCCTTCTTTATTTTATTCCAACTATCAAAATCTTTTTGCATGTTTTTTATTTATTTTTCTCTCCTGATTTCATTAAATTCACATCTAGGGCAAGTCCTCGCAAATAATTGAGAAGCACGTTGAATGAGGCTGGGGAATTGGGCGACCGGATAATTTCATTTTTAATAATGGAATCAAATGTCTGCGAGCGTCCCAGAATGTCGTCTGATTTAACCGTGAGCATTTCCCGAAGGGTGTAAGCCGCGCCGTAGCCTTCCAGCGCCCAAACTTCCATTTCTCCGAATCTTTGGCCGCCGCCTTGCGCTTTACCGCCCAGGGGCTGTTGGGTAATTAACGAATAAGGGCCAATGGAGCGCATATGAATTTTGTCTTCCACCATGTGATGGAGTTTCAGCATATACATATAGCCCACCGCCACATCTTGTTCAAATGGCTCGCCGGTTCGGCCATCGAAGAGTTTTAGCTTACCGCTCTCCGGCAGTCCCGCCTTTTTCAATTCTTCTTTTATCTCTTCATGTTTGGCTCCTAGGAACGGAGGCACAATGGCCTGATAACCTAGAGAGTTAGCCGCCATACCGAGGTGCATTTCTAAAATTTGCCCCAAGTTCATACGAGACGGAACACCCAGTGGCGAGAGCACGATATCTATCGGCGTACCATCCGCCGCATAGGGCATATCTTCTTCCGGTAAAATGGTTGAGATGACTCCTTTGTTGCCGTGACGGCCGGAGAGTTTATCGCCAACTGAAACATTTCTAATTTGCGCGACTTCAATCACAATTTTTTTAATTATGCCCGCCTCCAGGGTGTGTCCAAGGTCGCGAGAGAAAATCTTCACGCTAATCACTCGCCCTCGTTTGCCATGCTCCATGCGAAGCGAGGTGTCTTTCACATCTCGAGCCTTCTCGGCAAAAATCGAGCGAAGCAAACGCTCTTCGGGGGTAAGTTCGGTTTCACCTTTTGGTGTAATTTTACCAACTAAAATATCATTTTCTCGGACTTCGGCCCCGATACGAACGATGCCGTCTTCATCCAGGTCTTTTAATTTTATTTCACCCACATTTGGTATATCGCGAGTAGTTATTTCCGGTCCTAGTTTAGTATCCCGTACCACGCAAATAAATTCTTCAAGATACACGCTAGTGAATTTACTATTTTTTACCAATCTTTCAGAAACAATTATTGCGTCCTCGAAATTCGCTCCAGACCAGGAAAGGAAGGCCACAAAAATATTTTGCCCCAGAGAAATTTGCCCATCAACCGTACTAGTAGTATCCGCCAACACATCGCCCTTTTTAACTTTATCGCCGATATTTACTGCCGGACGCTGATGAAAAACAGAAAAGTTGTTGTTGCGTAAAAAATTAACGAGCGGATATGTTTTCTCCAAAGATGACTTACTGCTACCTTTGACTATCACTTTCTTAGTGTCCAAATAAGAAACTATTCCCTCTTCTTCCGCTATGACCAATCTACCTGAATCAAGTGAAGCTAATTCTTCCACACCAGTTGCCACCAGCGGCGCTTCCGGCAAAACGCAAGGCACGGCTTGTTTCTGCATATTCGAACCCATCAGCGCGCGGTTGGCATCGTTGTGCTCCAGGAATGGAATAAAAGAAGTGGCAATAGAAAAAGCTTGATTAGCCGCCACGTCAATAAAATCAACTTCGCTTTTAGAAACTGTGCCCGGTTCGGTTTTAACTCTGGCTTCTACTTTGTCTTCGGTTATTTTCCCATTCGCATCATAAGGAATTCCAGCGTGAGCAATATTGAACTTCTCTTCTTCGAGCGCATTTAAATAAACCACTTCACCGGTAATTTTTCCCTTGGCAACTTTAATATAAGGGGTTTCAATAATGCCAAAATCATTTATTTTGGCATAAGTGGAAAGGTGGAGAATCAGACCGATGTTTGGACCTTCTGGCGTATGAATCGGGCAAATCCGGCCGTAGTGTGAAGGATGCACGTCACGCACTTCAAGACCGGCGCGTTCGCGAGTGAGACCTCCGGGTCCAAGAGCCGAAAGTAATCGCATGTTTTCTATTTCACAAAGCACGTTCTCTTGCCCCATAAACTGTGAGAGCTGATTGGTGGTGAAAAATTCTTTTACCCGAGCTTGCAGCGGTCTTTGGTTGATAATGTGTATCGGCATGGCAGTATCAACATCAATGATGGACATACGGTCTTGAATATTTCGCTTAATCTGCATCATGCCGGTGCGAATTTTTTGCTGAAGTATTTCGCCGACAAAACGCACGCGTCTCTGACCCAAGTGGTCGATGTCGTCCGACTTTGCGCCTGGAGTATTATTGAGGGTAATGATGTTGCCGATAACCGTCACTAGGTCTTCTTTAGAAATTGTTCGGCGAGCAAGTTCTGCTTCTTCCATGCCTTTACCAAAACGCTGATTAAATCTGAATCTACCCACCGGGGAAAGGTCATAGCGCTCGCTAGTAAATAGCGAATCAATAAATTCCTTTGCGTTCTCCGCGGTAGCCATGTCGCCATCTCTTAAGCGCTTATAGATTTCTACATAAGCCTCTTCTTGGGTCTTAGCCCCGTCCTTGGTTAAAGAATTGTTAATGGCTTCTGCCCAAGCAGAATCCCCGCCTGCTCCTGAAGTATCGTGAGGGCGGGCAGGCTTAGAAAAAGCTTTTAAAATTGCCTCGTTGGTTTCATAGCCCATGGCTTTAAGGAGCGCCGTAGCCGGGAATTTTCTTTTCTTGTCTATTCTTACGTAAATTCCTCCATCTCCCTCTGATTCTATTTCAATCCAAACTCCGCGCGCGGGAATAATTTTGGCGCCAAAATATTTTTTGCCTTTGATATCAGATTCGGTAAAGAAAACTCCAAAACTTCTGGCCAGTTGCGGCACAATCACCCGCTCCACGCCGTTGATGATAAAAGTTCCGTGCGAAGTCATCAGGGGAAGTTCGGTCATAAAAATTTCCTGCTCCTTGACTGTGCCTAAAATTTTATTGGTCAATTTTACCCGCGCTTTTAAAAACCCCTGGTAAGTAAGTTTGTTAATTTTAGAATAATTTTCATCGTTCTTGGGCTCACCGATAGAAAAAGAAGTAAACTCGAGCTGGAATTTTTTTGAAGAATAGTCCCCTATCGGAGAAAATTCTTTAAAAACTTCCGCCACCCCTTCCTTCACCAGCCAGGCAAAAGACTTAAGCTGGGCTTCGATTAAATTAGGAAACTTTATTAGAGGCTTTTTGTGCCTGGAAAAATACTTCTTCGGACGCGCTTTGGCTGTGTGCATAAACTAAAAAAGGCTTATTACAGCTTATAATATTGAGGAGATTGCGTCCGAAACTCAATCAATTAATCTCGTATATAAAGAGTATACTCACTGGTCATTTTTTGTCAACCCGGTAGTAGAGCTTTGGGAAGTTGTCCAGGTAAAAAGTAAAAAAAGTTAGTAATTTCCGCATATGCAGAATTTACTCACAAACACAAATTAATAGAATACTATGCCAGTTTAAAATGTCTTTTTATCTTTTCTTCTCTCAAAATACCTTCTACAGTCAGAATCTCCACACACTTCCCCACTCCAAAGAAGTTAGCAATAAATATTATTTCGTCCTCGCATGGGTAAGGATAAATCCAGGCAGATTTCTGAAATTGAAAAAAATTTAATTGCTTTAAATGATATCTTAGAGCCTCTCTTCCTTTTGTAAATCTTATCGGAATATCAAATATTACCAACCGCCATTTGCTATCCCACTTCTTTGGTTTCTTAATTTCCATAAGATCAATACTGAAAGCTCGTAACCTAGTTTTACCTTTTGTTGTAATTTTTACTATTGTTTTTCCATTCTTATCAGCAACATATTCTATAAGTTTTTGATAACGAAGGTAATTAATGGAATCTTTTATTTGTTTATCACTAAACTTTTTGGAAGTTTTAAATTGCTTAAAAATTTGTACCGCATTACCCATGGAAGCTGCTATTAAAACCAGAGCTGGGATAGACGCAACAGCAAGCACACAAAGAGCCACTTTGGTAATTTTTGCTTTGGGTGTCCCAGAATCTAAAAATTCTCTGAACCTAGAAAAATATTCGTTTTCCATATTGCTAGTAATTCTAGCATATGCGGAAATTACTAACAATAAGCAACAATTACCACAAATAGACCCTCCGGTCTTCAAGATTTAGATTATCTTTATATGCCTAGAAAATCAAGTTATCCACTTTTTTTCTTCCACTCATCTATTTTTTTATGGTTGCCGGTGATAGTCTCCTGTCAAAACAAGAGTTTTTTTGTCTAGATCAAGCGTGTAAAAATACCTATCGCCTTCTGTGCCATCTGTAGCTCTACTAGTAATCTTCGCAGTATGATCAGGCACTAGCCAATCAATTTGGTAAGGCAACTCTGGCGTATTGACACCTAAATCCGTATTTTGTGTCCTTGATACAACATCCCACACACTTAGCTTTCTTAAATTAGAAGGCACCAAACAATGTGGATTATTAAATAGCGGACCATCACACTCAGACCAAGGATAAGGGCCAATAAAACCTAAAATCCTTTTTGAGTCTGAAAACCAAACACCGGGTATATCATCTACAGAATTAGATAATTGTAAAATATTTCCAGTAGTAACTTCGAGCAACTTCAAACCCTGACTACTAGCAAAAACAATTAACTTGCTATCAGGAGAAATGAGGCACTGGCCATTACCCACAACTTTATAAATATAGTCATGATTATAACAATCGTGATTAACATCCGCCAAATGTTTGTACAGAACTTTTTTAGAATCAAAATACTTCAATCCGATAAAAATAAAAACTATAGCAAAACAAAAACTGATTATGTTTCTAAATCTTTTCATGATGCTTAATTATACCATCTAGACTTCTCTGTTTCCACTCATCTATTTTTTTATGGTTGCCAGATAACAAAACTTTTGGGACTTTGTAGTTTTTTGTTTTCTTGCCCCGTCCTGGCGGGGTGTATTTTAAAATCTCCGGGCGAGTATAAACTTCGCTCGTTGAAACTCGATTTTCTTCCAGTGATTCGTATTTGCCTAAAATTCCGGGAATCTGTCGAGAAATGCAGTCGATTAAAACCATGGCTGGCAATTCGCCACCGGTGAGCACATAATCCCCTATTGAAATATCTTCTGACCTAAATATTTTCTTTATTCGCGCATCAATACCTTCATAACGACCAGAAATTAAAATAATATCGCTGTATTTTTTCGCAGTTTGTTTTGCATAACTTGTATCAAATTTTTTTCCTGACGGAGATAAAAGAATAATTTTAACTTTTTTAGCTTTCTTGTCCGCCATAGCTAAAGCTATGGCGGAAAGCACTGGCTCTGGCCTTAGCACCATACCGGGACCCCCACCATAAGGCCGGCCGTCTACTCGCTCTTTAGGTTTTAAATATTTTAAAGGATTATAAAATTTAATTTTTATTTTTTTATCCTTAATTGCCCGCCCAATAATAGATTCTTTCAAATAAGAATCAAACATTTCGGGAAAAATTGTAATTATATGAAAACGCACTAAATTCTTTTAGATTCCCTTTAGGTCTTCCATGGCTTGGTCAACAGTCTTGAGTGATGGAGAAGAAGGGCTTTCGCGATACATAGAGCCACCCTCGGCCCTCTGTCCCCCTTCCGGTTCATTTATTTTCAAATTCACCCGGGCATTGTTCTTCATGCCGATAATTCGCAACAGCGTGCGGATAGCTTTGGCAGTGTTGCCCATTCTGCCAATAATCTTGCCCATATCCGCAGGATTAACTGTTAAGGATATAAGCACCCCCATCTCGTCGACTGTGCGATCGATCTTTACATCATTCGGATTATCTACTAGCGCTTTAACCACATATTCTAAAAAAACTTTATCTGCATCTTGCATAGTTCTCTGAATTATTAATCTTTTAAAGAGTTGCAGTACACGACATAACTGCTTGCTGTAAGTATACTCCACCCCGCCATGGCGGGGCAAGCTACTTTTTAGCTTTGAGTTCTTTTCTCTTCTGGGTTGGCTTTTTCTTTGGCAGAACGTTTATTTTCTTGCCTTCTAGGACTTTATCTCCTACTAAAAAGTTGTGCATAGTGTCCGAAAGTTTAACTCCTTTGCCCAACCAATACTTAATTCTATCATTCTCAAAATTTTTATTTGAAGCTTTGGGATTATAAGTTCCAAGTATTTCTAAAAATCTTCCGCTCTTGGTTGAGTTCTTGGAATCAGTCAAAACCACTCGGAAAGACGGGTCATTCTTTCTGCCTATTCTTTGTAATCTTATTTTCAGCATTTTCCTAGCTTAACACAAATGATATAAAATGCAATTAGAAAAGGCGTCGGGCACCTTCTCAGGTAACGCGACGCCTTACTTATTTATATTCCGAGCCCCGACGGCCCGGTGTTGGCCACCTTACGGTGGCCG
>CAYJQS010000031.1:0-6743 GCA_964372515.1 uncultured Candidatus Saccharibacteria bacterium | reverse complement strand
TTTTCGCTTGGGATGTTGCAAATACAGTGATTGGTGGTTCTTATCAAACTTTTGTCAGAGTTGGAACTACCAATACTGATTCAGGAATTGATTTGAATACCACCAGTTTAAGTGGTTGTACTCAAAAATCTCAAAACATTGATATACCTGATTTTACAAAAAGCTCCTCCTCTACTCTTGAAATTGGTGTTCTTAAAACAGCAACAAATACAAACAATGTTCGAGTGGGCGCTATTAGAGCTGTGATAACTTACGATGGTTTAACATTTATATCCACCGGCCTTTATAAAACTATCAATGAAATATACGGCAATGGCACCAGCGGGGGCGGAACTAGTAATCTCTCGGATGGCGTTACGGTGGCTAGTAACGAATTAAGTAGAACTACAATTATAAACGGTAGCGCTGGGCACGATCTGACCAAGAAGAAAGTTATGATTTTTGTGGCAGACGGTAAACCGGATTATCCGGATAATTCCATTACTCGTTTACTAAATGAATCAGACAAAGCCAAAAAAGGTCCTGACAATATTGCTGGAAATTTTGACGATGCAGAAATTTTTTCCATATATTTCGGCAGTGTGACTTTGATCCAGCGAGACATCATGGCTCAAGTTTCGAGTGGTACTTATCCAGTCGCTAGTCACCAACCTGGATCAGAGAATAATGCTGGTGCTTCGACTGTGCAATCAGTCATCGATGCTGAGAACGCCGACAACGATCACTTTTTTATTTCACCTACCGCAGGAGCCATGGCGGGAATATTTGAAACCGTCGGACGGCTCGCTTGCCCGGCGCTCGCCCCCGCTTGCTCTAATACTATTGATGATGATGGAGATGGACTTGCAGACACAGACGATCCGGGTTGCCATGTCGGCAACGTTATGTCGGGAACCTATGACCCTAATGATAACGATGAATGGATAGCGCCTATTCTGCCCACTCTTACTCTGCCAGACCCTATCCCTCCTGTTTCCATAGATTCTTGGGAAGAATGTACGTCCACGATATGTTTATAACCAGTATTGCTTAATTTCCCCACTAGTGCTATAAATTATGAATTAGTAATTAGGCTCTAGGCAACTAGACATTAGAAAAAAATTATGAAATTAAATAAAAGAAACAAAGCTCTAAGTTTAGAGAATACAAAAGGTTTCACTCTTATTGAGATCCTCATTGTTATCGGTATCATCGCTATATTAGCATCAATAGTCATTATCGCCATTAATCCTGCCAAGCAATTCGCCCAAGCTCGCAACACCCAAAGAATGGCAAATGTAAACGCAATCCTAAATGCAATCGGCCAGAGAATTGCGGACAATAAGGGTACTTTTGAAGGTAAATTTACAATTGGAGGAGATGACTACTATTGTCCAAAATTGACGAGCACGAATATTTTAACAAGTTCAGAAACCACTACTGGTACAACTAGCGGTAAATTGGGATGCCTTGTACCAACTTATATTCCTGCCCTTCCGACAGATCCAACATGGACTTCAGCAGACGGCACAGATACTCTTTATGATATCACTCTCGATAAAGATTGTACTGACCCAAATCCTAAAGATGCTCCAGGCAGAGTAAAATTGACTGCTCCTGAATCAGCGTCACCTAGCAAAGAACCAGCTCTTCCGGATGCTCCGGCAATCTGCGTAGTTCGTTAAAATAAATTTTTATTTTTCTTAAAAAGTTCCCGCCGCCAGCTGGTCGGATGGGAGCTTTTTAAGTTATAATGTAGCCATGAGCCAAAAATTAATTTATTTTGTCCGCCACGGCGAGAGCGAGCAGAACGCCCAGGGCATAAGGCAAGGCCCGGAAGGACCCTTGAGTGAAAGGGGCCGAGTCCAAGCCTTGGAAACGGCTAAAAAATTCCCAAAGCACAAGGGCAAACCCCAAGTCATTATCTCCAGCCCCTATGAACGCACCAAAGAAACTGCGGAAATTATCGGCAAGGAATTAAATATGCAAGTTGAATACTCGAGCCTCTTAAAAGAGCGGAAAAATCCTTCCGAGATAATCGGCCACGCCGGAGAGGAAGAAAAAGTCAAATTAATAGTGGACACAATTGATAAAAGTTTTCATGGTGACAACCTGCGCTATTCCGATGAAGAAAATTTTATTGACTTGAAAGAGCGGGCCAAAGAATTGTTAGCCTACATAAAATTTCGCCCGGAAGAGAAGATTATCATGGTGACCCACAGCATTTTTCTAAAAATGGTAATCTCCTATATGCTGCGAGGTGAAGAACTCACCGCGTCGGAATACAATAAATTGAGTTTTTTTAATCCCTTAGATAACGCTGGTTTAAGTGTGGTGAAATACACCAAGCACTGGCTTGGAAAAGACAAGTGGGAACTTTTAGCTTGGAATAACGACTTGCAGCAACAAGATTTATAAAGTTTATTTTAAAAGAAATCTCAGGCTGGAAACTACCCGGATTTTTTTGAACTCCGGTGAGCCGGGGTCCTTGTCCACAATATCAAATACACCTTGATTGCCGCGGGATACGGAGCCAAGACTAGAACCAGATTCTTGGGCGAATTGCAAAGCTGAAGCTTTGGCATTTTTGATAGCTTCCGCCAGCATTTCCGGCTTGACACTATTGATGTCTGAAAATTGATAATCAACGTAGTTGCCATTTAGAGTAACTCCTCTTTTTACCAAGAGTAAAGTATCTTTGGAGGCGGATTTTACTAAATCAACTTTGTTAGTGTAAACCGAGAGTTGGGTAGTGGAATTGTATCTAAACAGCGCGTCTTTATACGTATCTTGGTAAATATTCACCGGAGCCACATTTATTTCTGCATCTTCAAAACCTTTTTCTTTTAGAAAAGAATTTATAGCGGTTGTATTTCTTTCAATGTCGGCGTAGAGTGAGTCAATATTGTTTGATTTAACTTCAAAATTCATGGTCCAAATAGCCACATCCGCTTTGACTATCTTCTCCGACAATCCTTTCACTTCCACAAAGGATCCTTGCTTTGAAAAGTTCTGGGCCGACAGAAAAAAAACAAGTGAAAAGAAAAACAACGACCCGCCCAATAGCCAAAGACTGTAATTTTTTATATTTTCCATCCCATTAAAAAATTTAAATAATAAACATCATTTTCTTTTTCCCGTAAACTGATTTTTTAACGGGACAAGTATTTTAATTATATCACACTTACTAATATAACACTATCATAAAAAACCTTTAGTAATAACTTTAGCTCTCTTTTTAAACTTACTCAACCCAAGTCTGGATTTTAAATCATTTATTCCAGAAAAACGATCTAAAAGTGCTGCAGTTGTAATATTCCCGAATTCATGTGGATATTTTTTTATTATTCTATCTAAAGAAATTGAATCTATGTCAATGTATTGTTCGTCATCCATTATCCTCCTGAGAGTAGTCACGAGTTCCCCCGCGCTTTTTGCAGATTGTTCTTTCAATTCCGCTTTGGACTTTTTTTCTTCTACACCCTCCGTACTCACTTCTCCTTTTTCTACCCGCGGCCGGCCAAGTTTTTCTCTCAAACTATCGAGGCTGCCCCCGCAGGAATGTATAACCACGTTGTAAGATTTAATACCCGGCAACACAGGAGGTACCCTTCTTACAAGCATTTCTATAAATTGCCTATTAATATTAAAATCTGACTTTTTTGCTACTTCAGCATCAACTATGGGTTGCAAGGTTGTTAAAATATATGCTTGCCTTTCCTCTGCCCGACGATCATGTTCTGCTCTCTCCTCCCTAAAACTTCTTTCGTTCATTTTTGGACCCTTAAATTCTGGCATTTTGTTATTTTAACATATTACCTAACTTTATTTTTACCTAGCAAAGTATACTTTCATTATAACATTTTAAAACTTAAAAAAAATTATCCTTCTAAGGTAAAAGAAAATCTCTTGCCGCCTGAAAGCGGTATAACAATCTTTCCTTCTGCTAGTCTATCAAGAGCTTTTTCGGTATCATTGATATTCATAACAGCAGTTTTTATTCTGGAAAATGGAGGATAAGAAGAAATAAATTTTTCAATTTGTTTAGTGCTTAGCCTGCCTTGAAAATGCTTTTTAATATTTTCATCTGATAATTTAACGATAAAATTCTCCGCAATGCGATCAAGCGCCGATTCTGGATTTCTTATATTTCCTATAGCAGTATGTAAGCGAGCACTAGATATATAATTTTTAATAAAGTTTTCAACTTCATCTATTGAATATTTCTTTCCTAGCTGTTGTCTTATGGTAGAACCATTCATCCAATCTCTTATCCACTCTGGGTCACGGTAAGTTGTTAGTTTAAATGCTTTTTCGTCTGATTTTCTAAGAGTAATAACATTTTCAAATGCAATCATCAAAAGAGCTACAATATATTCTTCACGCATCGTTTTCGTCTCAGCAGTTTTGTCATTTAAATCAAAAATCGTGCCATTTACATTATCTTTATTTACTCTCGCAAATATTAAAGCATGCATTTTCACCACCTTCTGGAAAAGAGTATATACCTCTGATTGATATTCAGGAAGAATAGAAAATGGCGAGGATTTTTCCTTACCCATCTTCTTAATTTGTTCTAATGCATAATCGGCAAAACTTTCTGCAAGCTCTTTTCTATCTCTATTCCTGTGCATACCACTGATCGGCGCTTCAAGAGAGATATGTTGCATTTTGTGCACAGCCTCACGGCCAACCTGAAAGGATTGTGGAAATTCTCTTGACATGTTTTTAATCAATCACCACATCGACTTGCCGCGGGGTGATTGATTTTTTTTATTTAAACCAATCCCTAGCACTCTGTGGCCAACCCACCATTAAAAGTAAAGCCAAAGGCGCACCCCAGTTAGTCCATCTCTCAACAAAATCCCAAACAGGGTCTGGACCAAATGGCCAACGGATCATGGCGGTAAATAATCCCCAAAAAGCCATATAAAGCAACGCAAGCCTGACTGGTTTAACAAGAATAAGCACTGCTAATAATATATCCACCATACCGACATACATCAAAAGTGTTGTAATGGTTGCAGGGTCAGTAATACCAAACGGTTCAAAATATTTAAACCATCCTTCTTTTCCTTGAACAGCGAAAACTCCATGTCCAATAAATTCACCAGCCACGGCAACTCGTAAAACCCAAGCTATCAACTTTTCATTATTCATATTTATTTTTTATTAATTTAATAATAAAAAACCATTTCAGTTATGGTTTAATTAATTTGTAGTATATAAATTATACCACAAGTGTATTATAAAAAATAATAGGTTACAAAAAACGCTTTACTATAAGCCTAGCTCCTTTTTTAGTGGTAGGAAAGTTAAGTATTTTTATTAAATTATCCATACTAACAAAATGATTTCTTATGACGCTGTAAGTAATGCCCGAGAATTTGCCCGGATTGCTGTCTATAACCTGCATAATAAGCATTCCATTTACTTTTAAAAAATTGTTTTCTTTAATCATTGCCTCAATTATCTCCCTAAGATCGGTAACTATTTTTTCTCCCTTCTTTTTAGTTTCCTCTACTTGTTGTGAACGTGGCACCGGTTTCTTTTTTTCAGGCTTTGCTGCATCTGATTCTATTTTTGGTCGCATTCCTTCTTTCATAGATTTTATTATACCAAAACTCTTTAAAAACTCCATAAAACAATAATATAATTTGCATTATTGGCAAAATCATATAGAATAATTGTGCCATGCACTATGTGTATGTTTTGAAGAGTATTAGACTTGGAGAGTTGTACATTGGACAAACAAATGATTTGAAAAGGCGCTTGGTGGAACATAATAGTGGTAAAAACATTTCAACAAAACACAAAGCCCCGTTTCAGCTTGTTTACTATGAAGCATATAAGGCACAAGCTGACGCTAAACATCGCGAAAATATGTTGAAAAGTTTTTCAGCAGGATATAAAGAGCTGAAAAAAAGAATAAAGAATTCACTTGGCTTGCAAGTGGAGGGCCCTTAGCCCCTCTGCTCGCGAGCAGAGGGGCCCTTAGCTTAGTTGGTAGAGCGCCTCATTTGCAATGAGGAGGTCAGGAGTTCGAATCTCCTAGGGTCCACACTTCGACTCGCTTTGACTTAGCTTGAGTCAGTCGAAAGCTCGCTCAGTGTAAACAAAAGCGAGACGAAGTACCCTGAGCCTGTCGAAGGGCAAAAATATGAATTGGTTTGTATATATAGCTAAAGCAAAGACCGGAAGATTATATGTAGGTATTACGAATAATCCTTCGGTACGTATCATCAAACACAATTCAGGCAAAGGTTCTCGTATGGCAATACAACAGGGGCCATTCAGTCTAGTTTATACTTCTAAACCATTTCCAAATAAGTCTGAAGCAAGAAAGAGAGAAATTCAGATTAAAGGTTGGACAGTTAAGAAGAAAAATAATTTGATTGATGGTGTTTGAAAGTAATAAATTCCGGGGTAGTTAAAATGCGTTTAGCATTTCAAGGGCGGAGGCACGAAGGTGCCGAGCTGGGGTCGAGAGATTTTTCAGTAGAAAAATACTCGTGACCAGCGGTTCCGTTGAGCTACCTTAGAATAAATATTCCGGGGTAGCTCAGCGGTAGAGCGGTCGCCTGTTAAGCGATTGGTCGTAGGTTCGATCCCTACCCCCGGAGCAGAGTGCTAAAAGTAGACTCAAATAGTCTATATTGAGCATTTACTGAAGACTTTTTTGAGGTTCGTAATCCATTATGAGCTTCCGAATTTATAAAAAAAACAGCGCCACACCCCTGTAGCGCTGCCAATCCAACCTATGA
>CAYJQS010000030.1:0-6767 GCA_964372515.1 uncultured Candidatus Saccharibacteria bacterium | reverse complement strand
TAATGGGCGGGAAGTAATCTCTTGCATTTTCCCCTAAAAGTGATACTCTGATATGAGTATTTATAAGTTAATCCGTTCGCGTCTAGACACAAGGTAGTGTTTCCCGAATTTAGAAACCCTTCGACGAACTCAGGGTAAACAACACTGTAGTCTGGATACGAACTCGCTCCATTTTAATGGAGAACAAAATGAAGAAAAAAGAATTTAGTATTGAGATTGGCGGAAAAAATATGACCGCGATTTTTACAGATTTAGCGGAACAAGCGCATGGTTCGGTGATGCTTAAATATGGCGAGACGATAGTGCTGGCGACTGCTTGCATCTCTCATGACAAACAAGAAGGTTTGGGATTTTTTAATTTAACGGTGGACTATGTGGAAAGATTTTACGCTTCTGGTAAAATTTCCGGTTCCAAATTTGTAAAACGCGAGGGCAAGCCATCAGAGGAAGCCATACTTGCTTGCCGAGTGATTGACCGCACTCTGCGTCCGCTTTTTGAGCAATCCATTCGCCATGCGGTGCAGGTGATTGTGACTGTTTTATCGGTGGATGAAAATGACCCAGTAGTTTTGGCGGTGAACGCTGCATCACTCGCGCTGATCACCTCCAACATCCCTTGGAATGGGCCAGTGGGGGCTGTGCGGATTGGTAAATATAAGGATAGCGATGAGCTAATAGTGAATCCGCCCAAGACCTGGTACGCAGATGAGGCGGAATACAAATTTGATCTCACGGTTTGTGGCAAAGGTGGTGACATAAATATGATTGAAGCGTCCGCTAGGCAAGTGAAGGAAGAGGAACTCGAGCATGCCTTAACGGCTGCAAGTGAGGAAATCACCAAGCTTGAAGATTGGCAGAAGAAAATTGCTAAAGAAATTGGCAAAGAAAAAAGAGTGATCGAAGAAGAAGAAATAAATCCAGAGTCTGTGGCGCTTTTTAATAAAAACATTCGGCCGAAAATGGAAGACGCGATATTTGCCGGTCCCGGCTCGCCTCGCTTTGGCTCCGGCGAAGCGGGCAAAGCTAAAATTGATGAACTGCACAGCGAGTGGAACAAAATAGTGAAAGATAAATATCCGGAGCGGGAAGAGTTTATTCCGGAGGATGATTTATTTGATAACACTGAAAATAATATTTTGCACGAGCAAGCAATAAATAAAAATAAACGCGCGGACGGCCGAGCCATGGATGAACTGCGTGAGCTTTATGCGCAAGCCGGAGGAATTTCTTCAATACTTCACGGCTCTGGAATTTTTTATCGTGGTGGCACGCATGTACTCTCAGTCTTAACACTTGGCGGTCCGGAAGACAGGCACATGATAGATAACATGCAAACAAATACTTCCAAAAGATTTATGCACCACTACAATTTTCCGCCGTATTCTTCGGGTGAAGTCGGCCGCGCCGGATTTACCAATCGTCGGGAAGTGGGGCATGGCGCACTGGCAGAAAAAGCGCTGGCCATGGTTTTACCTTCTGCCTTGGAATTTCCTTACACCATGCGGGTTGTTTCCGAATCGATGGCTTCCAATGGTTCCACTTCCCAGGCGTCCATCTGCGCTTCGACTCTGGCGCTGATGGACGGCGGGGTACCGATCAAGGCACCGGTGGCCGGGGTTGCCATGGGGCTGATGCTAGAAAGTAGAAAGTTGAAAGTTGAAAGTAGCAAGGAAGAATTAAAATACAAAATACTGACTGACATCCAAGGGCCGGAAGATCATCATGGCGATATGGATTTTAAAGTAGCAGGCACTAGAGATGGCATTACAGCAATACAGCTTGATGTAAAAGTAGAAGGCGTGCCGATAAAAATATTGGGCGAGGCCATGAGGCAATCAAAAAAAGCTCGGGTGGCTATAATTGACGCGATTGAAAAAGAAATTAAAATACCGAGAGTGGAAATTTCACCAAATGCGCCGAAAATCTTAATTATCAAAATAAAACCGGATCAAATTGGCCTAGTGATAGGCGGCGGCGGCAAGACCATTAAAGAAATTAAAGAAAAAACTGGCGCCGAAGTGACCATTGAGGACGATGGCACAGTATATTTGACTGGCAAAGACGGCAGCGCCGAGAAAGCCAAAGCCATGATAGAAGAAATGACCCACGAATTTAAAATTGGCGAAATTCTCAAAGGAGAGGTAGTGAAAATTGCGGACTTTGGTGCTTTTGTTAGCTTAAATTCTTCGACCGATGGCATGGTGCACATATCGGAGCTTGCGCCTTTCCGGGTAGAGAGAGTTTCAGATATAATAAAAGAAGGCATGATTGTGCCGGTGAAAGTTATAAAGGTGGACGCGGAGCGGGGCAAGATAAGTTTGTCGATTAAAGAAGCGGATAAAGATTTCTTTTCTAAAAATGGAACCAGAAAATAAATTACCTGCCCGTCAAAGCTTTGGCGTCGGCGGGAAAAATAAGAGTGTTCAGACTTTTGCCGAGGATATGGCGAATGTTATTGAGAGTGATCAAGGGGGCGGGTTAATTAAAAAAATTATTCATGAAGAGGAGGAACACGAAATAGAGAAAAAGAATCTATCGCCTGAATCACGGAAAAATAGAATTTTTTTAACTGCCAGTCTTTTATTTGTATTTGCGGCAGTTGTTCTGTTGGCCTATTTGATAATTAACAGAAAAGAGGCAGGAACTGTAGCTGGGACTCCACAATTTGCTCCGCTTATTTTTACTGACAAAACTGCTTTTATAGAAGTAAGCGAACTTTCAAGGGAAAAGATAGCGGAAGCTATTTGGGGTGAAATTAGCACTGGGGCTGTAAAGGAGGGAGGAGCATTGGGGGTTTATCTAATTGAAAACCAAAAAATTATCAGCTGGAGCAGATTTTTAGAAATCATTAAAGCAAGCTTGACTAAAGACAAAGCCGCACTATTTAACGATAACTTTCTACTGGGTTCAGTGAATCGAGATACTATGGATTTATTTATACTCCTGCAGACTAAATCTTTTACCGAAGTTTTTAATGAAATGCGGGCCTGGGAGGCAAAAATGTTCTACGATCTGCATAGCTTTTGGGGCATAGAGGTGAACGCTTCAACCAATTATCTGCTGACTAAAAATTTTGAAGACGGAATAATCCAAAATAAAAATGCTCGAATACTTTATGATGATGCGGGGGATATAGTTATGATGTATGTGTTTGTTGACGACTCTTCTTTAATTATTACTAAAACTGAAGATGCCACTCGCGAGGTGATGTTGCGCTTGGCCGGAAGCAAGGTTAAGAAATAGTTTAATATTTTTCTGGTTTGCTAAGAGCATTTAAAATGCTATCATACGGGCATGTTGGATAAGAAAAAAATTAAAGAAAAGTTGGAGAAAGAAAGGAATATTTTGATAGAACAGTTGAAAGATATGGGTAAATTAAACCCGGAAACCGGAGAATGGGAAGCTATTCCCGAGGAGCAAGTGGAGCCAGAGAGCGACCAGAACGACATGGCGGACCGCTTTGAAGATTTTGAAGAACGAAGTTCAATGATTAAGGTTCTAGAGCCAAGACTGAACAATATTCTGCGTGCTCTAAAAGGAATCAATCGCGAATCTTTCGGCCTATGTGAAGTCTGCAAAAAAGAAATCGAAATGGCCCGCATGGAAGCCAACCCGGCCGCTCGAACTTGCAAAAAACATTTAGAAAGTTAAAGTAAGGCTATGAGTTTCGCTAAAGTCTATTCCGCGCAAGTGAATTTGCTCTCGGGGCAAATCGTTACTGTTGAGGTGGACTTGACCCGCGGAACCCTGCACGCTTTTAATGTTGTCGGTTTGCCGGATAAAGCGGTGGATGAGTCCAAGGACCGGGTGAGTGGCGCCATAAAAAATTCCGGCTACAAATCTCCTAAAGCGTCGAACCAAAAAATAATAGTTTCGCTTTCACCGGCCGATCTGAAGAAAGAAGGGCCATTTTTTGATCTCGCAATCGCTCTTTCATATATGCTTGCGGCTGGGGATGCGAAATTTAATCCAGAGAAAAAGATTTTTCTAGGCGAGCTGGGACTTGATGGCGCTTTGCGGCGGATTCGTGGAGCCTTGCCATTAGCAGAAGCCGCCAAGCGCGCTGGCTTCGAAGAAATATATTTGCCTAAAGAAAATGCGGCCGAGGCGGCGCTGGTGGAAGGCATTAAAGTTTTCGGCGCGCGGCATCTAATAGAGGTAATTGATCATCTAGACGAATCCGGAGGGAGATTAGCAGGAAAGTCGAGAGCCTTAGTGGGCAAAAGAAATATCCCGCTCCAGCCGAAAACAAAAGTAAATTACGAAAGGGAGAAAAAGGGCGCGGACTTTTCTGATGTGCGGGGGCAGGAGGGCGCCAAGCGCGGGCTCGAGATTGCCGCGGCCGGCGGGCACAATATCGCTATGTACGGTCCGCCGGGCACTGGTAAAACAATGCTAGCGCGGGCTTTCTCGGGGCTCTTGCCGGATTTGAGCTTGGAAGAAGTGTTGGAAATTACCGGTATTCATTCTGTAGCAGGCGCAACTCAAGGCGAACTAATTTGCTTCCCACCATTCCGCTCTCCGCACCATACTTCATCGTATGTATCTATAGTTGGCGGAGGAACATATCCAAAGCCGGGGGAGGTGACACTTGCGCATCGTGGAGTTTTATTTTTGGATGAATTTCCGGAATTTGAGAGAAGAGTGATAGAATCTCTGCGTCAGCCGCTGGAAGATAATATTGTTTCGATTTCTCGCGCTAAAGGCTCGGCGATTTTCCCCTCGAATTTTATTTTGGTGGCGGCGATGAATCCTTGCCCTTGCGGGAATACGGGCAATAAACAAAAAGCCTGCATTTGCAAACCCTCGGACTTGGATAGATACAGAAGAAAATTGTCCGGGCCCATTATTGACCGTATTGATCTGTGGGTTTCAGTCGGCAATGTGGATTATAAAAAATTAGGGGATGAAGGCGGCGATGGTGAGAGAAGTGATAAGATAAAAGAGCGAGTAATAAAAGCCAGGGAAATTCAAAAAAGCAGATTCGGAAAATTGGGCAAGAAAATCAGCACCAACAGTGAAATGAATGTGAAAGATTTAGGCAGTGTGGTTAAACTTTCCAAAGAAGTGCGCGAACTCTTAGACAACAGCGCCGAGCGTTTAGCTCTCTCTGCCCGCGCCTACCACCGGGTCATCAAAATCGCCCGCACCATTGCCGACCTCGAAGGCTCCGTTGACGTAAAAGCAAATCATATCCTCGAAGCCATCCAATATCGGCCGAAGGTGAATAACTAGAATATTTATAAATATGCGATAGCAGAAATATAAGTATTTACAAAAAATTATTTAAATCTTTTTGTAGGTTCAAACTTTCCAGCTTGTAAGAAACTTATTAATCGATCAACAATAATAGCATTAGCTTTTATTTTCCCTCGCAAAGCCCTAGAACCCTCCCCCCCATGAAGGAAATTCTGGGCTTTCTTTTCATTAGTATATCTGGCACGCAATACTACTTTCCCGTTTTCAACTATGGCTTGGAAAAGTATATTCTCTTGAGATCCTTTAAGCATAGTCGGCCCATCCTTATCCAAAAGTTCTTTTGCGGCTACAAATTGCTGTTGTAGTTTTAGTTGGTCAGGAGTAAGTCCTTCAATATTAAAACGGATAACAGCAAATCGGGAGTTGTGATAATTATCACCTAAGTCTATACTCACAAGGTTGCTAATTTTTGGTCTAAAAACATTTTGTTTTCCAACGTTGTGTTCTGGGTCAATGAAAAATAAATTAGCTCCATATTCTGATTTTTCTCCAAGAAATGTATGGGGATGATTGGTACCTTTTTCTCTACTTCCCACTATCCAAGTATGTTCATATAATTGTCCGGATTCAAGCGCGCTTTCAGCAGCAGCTTTTAACTCCTGATATCGACTCCTAGAAAGAAATTTCTCTCTAATTTGGTCAATTGATGTCGAATCAGCTTCTTTGTTTGTAATTTCCCAGCTTCTAATTTTACTTAAGCGTGGAAAGTTATCCCGTAGGTCAGGGATTACATTATCAGTAATCTTCGCAAATTGTTCCCGGAAACGCATATGTTATATATATTATACTCTTTTCTAAACTTATCCACAGTTTAATTCTTGACAGGTGAACGCTCGTTCACTTATACTAATCAGAGGTCGCAAGACCTCTCCCAACCCTCTCCTTATTAAGGAGAGGGCAAAGGGTGAGGTGAATTAAAAAGTTAAAAATATTAATATATGTCACAAACACAATATCTCAAGATGCTTGAGAAAGAATTACAAAGAGTAAATAAGGTCATTGATTTTAAAATCATGCGCGGGCAGGATTACAAGAAGGAAGCGCGGGATCACAAACTCATGCTTCGCCGCATGTGTTACCTAACCCAAAAAAGTTTTGCGCAAAGAATGATCCACCTATTCTTCCGCAAGAATATTTATGCGTAATCCGTACCAGTCAAAATTAGAGACTTTTTACGAAGACAATAAGCGCATGCCCACTTATACGGAAATGTTGAAGCTCTTTGGCTTCAAATCTAAAAATGCGGTAGCCAAGATTGTAAATAAATTACTTGATGCAGGGCTGGTTGCCAAAGATCATTTAGGCAGGCTGACTCCAACCAAATCTTTTGGTGAAATTCAAATGGCCGGGCTTGTCACAGCCGGATTACCAGCGACTGTGGAGGAAGAATTGGCTGATACTGTAGACCTCGATCAAATGTTAGTTGGTAAAAAAGAATTAACCTACATGCTGGAAGTTGATGGGGATTCTATGATAGATGCACATATAGAAAAAGGGGACATGGTGCT
>CAYJQS010000029.1:0-6769 GCA_964372515.1 uncultured Candidatus Saccharibacteria bacterium | reverse complement strand
CTTGAGGTCCTGTTACATAAAGAGGAGAATTGGTGGAAGGTTGTTGAGTGGGGTTGGTGGAATTAGTGTTTGGTTGGTTTAGATTTTCAGTAATTAAATTTTTTTTAGGTAAAACATTTGACAGAACGTTGGGCTTAACTTGCAGTGCATTATAAACACTGACCCCGGCAAAAAGGACGCTCAGAATCAGAGCACCAATAATGTTAACAAAACCTTTTTGTGTTTTTAACTTCTTATTTCTCACTAACGTATATTATATCCCAGAAACAACCAAATCTCTATCGTATCTCGTAGGTAATGGTCACGTCTGAAGTGATTGTGTTTTCGCCTTTTGGTAGTTGGGCTGGAGCTGTTTGGACTGCACCTTCAGACATCATCATATCCTTGCCATAATACATCGGCATCGGATAAATACCATCTTCACCAAAACTCATAATCTGGCCCAGCTTCACACCCAAGTCTTTTGCCAAAACTTTTGCTTTTCCTCTTGCATCCGCGATCGCTTTTGTCCGAGCTTCCGCTTTTAGAGCATCTTCATCGTCTACGGAAAAATTCGGTCCACTTAAGTCAGAAACTCCAAGCCCTCCCAGCCCTTGCATAATTTTCCCGACACTGTCGGTGTCTCGAATTTTTACGGTTATACTCTCGGAGGCTTCATAGCCCGTTATTACATTTTTACCCGGACGAGGCGGGCAACCAAATTCTGTACAGGGCATTGACATTTTCATATCATAGACATAATCATATTTGGGATAAAAAGATGCGTCAGAGGTTTTAATGTCCTTGTCCACTACGTTGCTTAGCTTTAGGAAATCAAGCGCGGATTTTTCCACCACTGCCACTGCGTCTTGAGCTTCTTTTACGGTCTTCGCTTCTTTGCGAATAGTGAAATATACATTCGCAATATCAGGCACCGCGGAAACCTCTCCATGGCCGGATAAAGTTATACTATTGAACCCCGGATTAGCCATCCTATAATATTTATATTCCGCCAAAAGCCTAACAGCAAAATAGAGAGACAAAATGGTAAAGAAAACAAGCGCTAGTTTATACAAATTCTTTATATATTCGTTTGGTATCATACTGTCCATTATAACATAGAGGGTATAAAAAAGTAAATCGGAAATTTCTAAAACGGATCAGTGCCCTGAATAAGCCTAGGGGGGCCTGGTTGGATTATAATGCCTTGAGAAGTAATCGGCTCGCGAGGCGGTGGTGTAGCGTAAACATTAGTGTCGTATACATTTTGATTTTCCGACGGAGTAATTTCTACAATAACAGGTTCGGGGGTGATGGGATCTGCCGCAACGGGCGTAGGAGAATCTTCTATTTTTTGTTGAATCTCTTTTTCTACTTCTTGTAACTGTGCTTGGATAGCTACTATTTGTGTTTGCATTTCCGCCACTACTGTTTGTTGCAGAGTAATATCATTTTCCGTAACTGGAATTTCAGAAGGTGAAGAGTCGGAAGAATTTTGATTACCGCCAGTTCTTGTTTCCGCCCAAACATAATAAGTTTCCGCACGGCTGGTATTGTAATTTTCTATAACAGCGCCGAGAGAAGTTAGAACTTCATCTATCTGATTGACTGAGGGAAATTGCGACGAGAAAGTGTCTATTTGGAGTTGCGTTAGTCCTGAATTGGCAGGTGTTAAACTTGCTAAAATTTTAGACAAATTTTCTAAAAACGCCTTGATTGCTTGCGCATCTTTTTTTATTTGCTCGCTCTCTTTTATACCTATCGTTTTAATTTGGAAAAAGTTTGATTTTTTCTGCCACTCGGCAATAAGTAAATTTATATTCCTTCTTTCGTTATTTATAAGAATAGAGGTAAGAGGATTTCTAAATTTTAGTTCTGGATTTTCTCCGTTGGAATCATCAAATAAAAAATCAGTCTGCTTCACTAAACTAGAAGCTTTTTTTGTTTGCTCTACAATCCCGGCAGTCAAGGCAGAGGAGTTGCGGAGATCAGTCAATATGATGCCTAAGGTTTCCTTTTCTTTATTTAACTTTTTTTCCGCCACGGTAAAATCATTTTGTAATTTATTTTTTTGGGTGATTAGGTCTTCTAAACTAGTTCCCTGCAAAAAAAAATATAATGCAACAATCAGCACAACCACTATCCCTCCGCCGATAATACTCTTATTCATAAGTACATTATAACATCATTAAATCAAATTCACTTCCGGAATAAGTTTCAGTCCGAATTTTTCAAAAACTGAAGCGGTTATTTGCTCGGCCAGATTTTTAATTTCTTTTCCAGTAGCCTTGCCATGATTCACTAAAACTAATGCATGTTTTCCATACACTCCAACGTCGCCACGACGGTAGCCTTTCCAGCTTGTCCCGTTTCCGGGGCCAGACTCTTCAATTAGCCAACCGGAAGGAATTTTTATCCCCGCATCGCTCTTAAAATAAGGCATATCTGGATAAAGTTGGAGCATTTCCTCTAGTTTATTTTGATCCACAATAACATTTTTAAAAAAGCTTCCCGCGTTGGCGATAACTTTTGGATCTGGTAGTTTTTCTTTTCTGATTTCTGTCACTGCCTCGCTTACTTCTTTGGGGCTTTTTACTTCAATATTATTTTTTTCTAAATATTCGCGAAGAGATTTATATTTTAAATTTTGTTTGGGTATTTTACTTAATTTTAAAACTACGGCGGAGATAAAATATTTTCCCTTAAATTCATTTTTAAAAATACTTTCCCGGTAGCCCGCAACATTAGCATCATTGGTAAAAATTTTTTTCTTGCCTGTTTCGATGTCAAAGGCTTCTACGAACTCGAGAACTTCTTTCAGCTCTGCTCCATAAGCGCCAATGTTTTGCATCGGCGCGGCCCCGACCGACCCAGGAATAGAAGATAGATTTTCAATACCCCAATAACCTCGAGAGACAGCAAAATTTACTAAATCGTGCCACACTTCCCCGCCCATGGCTCTAATCAAAACATTTTCTTTATCCTCTTTCAAAATTTCAACACCCTTTAATTTATTTAAAATAACAATACCGTTAAAATTTTTAGTAAATAAAATATTGCTTCCGCCCCCCAGAAAAAGTTTTTCATTATCTTTAAATTCACTGGAAGCAAAAAGCTCTTGGAGCTCAAGTTCACTATTAAGTTCTACAAAAAACTTGGCGCTCACATCAATACCAAAAGTATTTAATTTAGTTAAATCGTAATTTTGCAGAATTTTCATATTATAGTTCGACTTCGCTCACTATGACCCTGAGTTTTTATCGAATGGGTCACAAAATCTCTTTGGCTAGTCTTTTCTCTATTTCTTCTTCGCTTACCGGGCGAATCATTTTCTTTAATTCCGGATCTTGCGACAAATCTATACCTTGTTTTTCTAGGAGTAGGGCCAACATTTTCATAAGTTTAGTAATTTCCCGTTCCGAAATAAGATTCAATTGCAAATGAGTTTCTTCTCGCAAGTCATCTATCTTGGAATTGCGATTTTGAGAGATGAGCACAAAGATTGCCAGAATAATAGCCTCTAGAGAAACAACCGTGGTCAGAAGATTAAAAGGAAAAGGATCAAACGCGGGTATACCTTTTATTTGATTGGTATTAATGAGCACCCACAGAGTAAATAAAAATACATTCAATAAGAAAAAAGTGATACTCCCAAAATTTGAAGTCATGGAGTCTGCTATGCGCTCCATGATTGTTCTTTTAGCAGCCGCTTTTGCTTTTATACTCTTGAATATTTTTCTTTGCGGCTCCTCGTTGTCGCCAAACAACGCTCGTAAAAATGAAATGCGATTGTTTATCATGTTGTTATATTATGACATATTTATGCTCGAAGCACAGCCACAGAACCATCCGGATATAGTCTAATAATTTTTGATGGTTTCGCTTCTAGAGTTCCGTTATCTACATACAGGTCAACTAAACTGCCAAAATAGTCTTTCGCTTGAGTTATATCTTTCGCCGGGAGCAATCCTTCTATATTGGCCGAAGGCGCAACAAGTGGCCCAACTTTTAGAAGTAAATTTTTAAGATTATCTGGCGCTGGCAACCGAAAGGCCAAAGTTTTTGTGCCGCGATGTAAGTATGAAAATTTTTCTTGAGAGCAATCCAGAACAATACTAACGGGTCCAGGCCAATAATTTTTTATAATTTTATTTTGCTCTTCTGAAATATTTATGCAAAAAATTTCTAATTGTTTTATATCCCCAATTAAAATTATACAGGGCTTCTCCAGCGCGCGTTTTCGTAATTTATAAATCCTCGCAACTACTTCTCTGTCCTCCGCCCGTCCCACTATTCCATACAAAGTATCCGTGGGCATAACTACGACACCATTTTCTTTTAAAACTCTAATTATATTCCCATCGTTCCAAATATTTTCTTTCATTTTTTATATATTATTCAATTTCTAAAATTCTAGAATTATTTTTGTGGTGTGAAAAAAGAATATGCTTAGCGTGACTAGGTATAACTTTTTTCACATTCTCTGGCCATTCGATAAAAACTAAGTGATCTTTATTGTCGATAATTTCTTCCCATCCTAAATGAAGCAGTTCTTTTTCACTTTTTAGACGATAAGCATCAATATGAAATAAAAATTTATACTTTTTATTTTTTAAATTATATTTTTTCATTATCATAAAAGTCGGACTATCTACTTTGTCTTTTACTCCAAGATATCTAGCCATCGCTTTTACGAAAGCTGTTTTCCCAGTCCCTAAATCCCCAGAAAGCCCCGCAACCAAAGCGCCCTCTTGCTTGCTCTTACTTTTCAGTATTTTCTTAAAAAATACCCCAGCTATTTCTTCAATTTCTTTGATACTTTTTGCAACTTTCCGCATAACTTTCATATTAACACACTGGTTCTATATTAATAGTCTACGATAGAAATAATTGCAAGATTAGTGTATCATTAAATACAATGTTAAAAAAGATTATATTATTTTTCGACAGACTAGAAGACAAAACTAGGGCGAAGCTTTCTCGTTCGCCTATTTTATATGCGTTTTTGGGCGGTATTGGGGTAGTGTTATTTTGGCGCGGAGTGTGGCACTTAGCGGATGAAATAAACTTAAGCTCGGTGTCTTCTGTTGTGGTGGGATCAATTGTTTTGCTTATCACGGGAGTATTCGTGTCGGCTTTTGTCGGAAATCGGCTCATAATTTCCGGCCTGATTGGTGAAAAAAAATTAGCCGAAAAAGCGGAAAGTGAAATTGAAACAGAAGAAGCCCAGCTAAAGAACCTACAAAATGTTCTAACCAGAGTGGAAAAAAAACTAGATCATATTGATCAGGATATAGAGGGGAAATAAAATTTTACCTCCTGTCTGGAAATAATTTATCGTCAACTTGAAACAAAGTATCGGCTCTTGCAAAGTAAGCATCTAAATCTGTTCTTAGTTTACCACCAGTTCTCACTAAAGTTATTTCTTTTGTTTTTAGGTTAATTGCATAATAGTCTATTCGTCCATCAGAAGGATTTTCAACAGCATAAACAGGTATCCCTTTTTCTTTACAAGAAGTGAGGGTCAAAGATGATGGTTTGTATAATCTAGCTATGCTTGGAATTTTATCTTTCGCGTAATTAAAGTTTCGTCTAGCGTCTTCGGTTAAAACATACAGCATGGGCTGTCCTTCTTTCCAGTCTTCTGTCAATAAAGGTTGAATTCCTGTTTCGCGTACAAAACTAAGAGTTTCTTGTTCGTTCATGCTTCTTTTCTCTGGTAAAGGTGGTTTTGGATCTCCGGTTCTCATGGGTAGAATTATAGCAAAAATAATTTTAATTCGGGTGTGTGGATAAATTCTAGAAACCATCTTTACAACCAATCATTTTTTTATTGGGAGGTATGAGAGGATTGCACTCTCGCTAACAGCTCCACAAGCTGCTGTGCTACTACTACACCAATACCTCCATGCATTGGTATTTATATCAAAAAAGCAAAACAAATGCTACTTAATTTATTGAATAATATTTAGCGCAATAGAATTGAGATTATAAGCAAGTACAGTTAAAATAAAAATTGAAATTGAAATGGCGGCGGAGACGAGGCACCAAGAGCAACCTTTTTTCAAAATGAAAACCTGTACACCGATAAGGTAAATGGAAAAGAAGAAGGCTATAGCGGAAAGCGTTATCATAGAAACGATTAAAATGTTCGATGGCAGGCCTGGTAGAAAATAAAAATAGATAAGAGATAAAAGATAAGAAATAATTACCAAACCATAATAAGCCATTCCTAAAATTTCAACGGGTACGCCAAAAAACTTGGAGTAATCGCTGTTTACCACAGTATTGCAATCAAACTTTATCGGGCAAATAAGTAAACTGCCAGTTTTTTTATGTTTCCGGATATACTTCGCTACCATAAATCCACCTATACCAAGAATTAAGATCGCCGCTCGTAAAAAAATAAATTCTGAAAATATCATGGTAGGAGGATTATACACTATTCCTTCAAATCAAGGCAAATGGAATTCAGGCAGTATCGCTTCTTTGTATCAGTCGGTCCGTCATTAAACACATGACCCAAATGCGAATTACATTTTGCGCAAATTATTTCAGTACGGTTTATGTGGAGAGTATTATCTGTAATTTCTTTTACCGCTCCGGAAATAGCTTGGTCAAAAGAGGGCCAGCCGGTTCCCGAATCAAATTTCGCATCGGATGTAAAAAGTGGATTGCCACAAGCCACACAGGAATATGTGCCATCTTTACTTTCGTGAACATACTTACCCGAAAAAGGCGCTTCGGTATCCTTCTCGCGTAAAACTTTATACTGCTCCGGTGTTAATTT
>CAYJQS010000028.1:1903-6836 GCA_964372515.1 uncultured Candidatus Saccharibacteria bacterium | reverse complement strand
TTTGAATTTTTCATTCGGCAAGCAAGCTATCAGAGAGTTAGGCGAGAATAAAGTTAAATTAAATTTCGAATATGACGTTGAACGACTTCTTGCGAAAGATAGTCTTGACATGAATGATGAAGACAGACAATTAATAAAACAAGCATGCGAAGGCACAGTCGCTAATAAGATTTTAATAACACATGGCACAGACACAATGATAGATACTGCTAAAGTGTTAAGTACTATCACTAATAAAATTATTATCTTAACAGGGGCTTCACAACCATATAAGTTTCGTGAATCTGATGCAGAATTTAATATTGGAGTAGCAATTGGCGCTCTGAATATACTAGACAAAGGAGTTTACATCTCAATGAATGGCAGAGTGTATCAATGGGATAAATGTGAAAAACGCTCAGACGGATGGTTTGTGGACAAAGAATAATTTAATTTGCATCCCGAATATCTTTATTCTATAATACTAGAAAGCTCGCAGAGCTTTTATTTTTATGGATAATAATCAGTGGTGGAAGCCGGGGGTGGAGATATTTACTAAAGTTTCCGGTTGGATTGCCGGGCCGATAATTTTGGCTTTGATTGTTGGTAAATATTTAGATACGCGATTTGGCACGAAGCCCTGGATATTTATAGGATTGACCAGTTTAGCATTTTTAATTTCCTGTATTGCGATCGTGCGAGTGGTAGGTAAATATATGAAAGACATGGAGAAAAAATAAATGCAAGAACTTGAAACACACACAACAGAAGTAAGTCACGAGATAACTCTTTTTGCGGAGCCGATATTTCATTACGGAAATTTCACTGTCACCAACGCGCTTCTAACTTCCTGGATAGTGGTAGGTATTATTATAATTTTATCTCTTACTTTAAAGTCAAAATTAAAAGAAGTTCCGGGCAAACTACAGAATCTTTTTGAAATTATTGTAGATGGCGCGCTTTCGCTTTGCGACCAAGTGACCAACAGCCGAGCTCTTTCCATAAAAATTTTTCCGCTCGCTATTTCTGTTTTCTTTTTTATTTTGATAAACAACTGGTTGGGTATTTTGCCGTTGGGTGGATTCGGAGTTTTGGAAGAAGGCGAGCGTGGTCTTACTTTTATTCCGTTTCTTCGTGGAGGAACGGCCGACATAAACACTACTCTCGCGCTCGCGGTCATGGCGGTTTTGGGCGCAAATATTTTTGGGATTTTTTCGGTTGGCCTATGGAAAACTTTTAATAAATATGTTAATCTAAAAGCAATTGGACAAGTGTTTACCAAAATAAAACACGATAAAACGGTAATCATTGTAGCTCCAATCACGTTCTTTGTTGGTCTGCTTGAAATTATCAGTGAATTTGCCAAGGTGGTATCGCTCTCTTTCCGTCTTTTCGGCAATGTTTTTGCCGGAGAAGTTTTATTGGTATCTATGGCGGCATTGGTGGCTTATATAGTTCCGATACCGTTTCTTTTCTTAGAAATATTAGTGGGAACGATTCAAGCGCTGATTTTTTCAATTCTCTTGGTGGTTTATTTTACAATTTCCGCCACGGACCACGACCATGATCCCGCCCATAATGCTTCGCATAATGAGTCGGGCAAGGAACACAAATTAGCAAGTGTATGAATTATAAATAGTCGAAAATTATAAGTTAATTGTTAAAAATCAATTATGGAATTAGATACTATTGCAAAAGCTATCGCCATTGGTTTAGGCGCTATTGGCCCAGGAATCGGCATAGGGTTAATTGGAGCGAAAGCCATGGAAGCGATCGGTCGCAATCCCGAAGCTACCGGTAAAATACTTGTGCCAATGCTTCTGGCTTGCGCCTTCGCAGAAGCTATCGCTATTTACGCGTTGGTTATTGCTTTTTCGATTTAAATTCCCCTCGTTGAGGGGTGCTCCGACCTGGGTCGGAGCGGGGTGGATGCATTTGTCCACCTCCCCCTAAAGGGTACTCCTCAAGAGGAGAATAAATCCCATGGATTCAATTATTTCAACATTTCACATAGACTGGAAAGTAATAATTGCTCAAGCAATAAATTTCGGTGTGGTTTTTGTAGTTTTATATGTATATGCACTAAAGCCCCTTAATAAACTTATGAAAGAGAGGGGAGATAAGATCCAAGCTGGTATTAGTGACGCTAAAAAATCCAATCAATTACTAGAGCAAGCCACAAAAGAGTACGAACAAAATACAATAAAACTAAGACAAATTGGCATAGAGACAAAAAAAGAACTTAACAAAGAATTGGAGCAATTGCGAAATGAAAACCTTGCGAAGATTAAAACAGATAACGAGGAATGGACAAAAAAGAGAAAAGAGCAAATGGAAATTGATAAAAAAGCCTTGGTCGAATCGGCTAAAAGTGAACTTGTGTCTCTAGCTATGCTAGCCGCCGAGAAAATTATGGAAGATAAAAACCAAAAAAACTAATGGAAATCAAATAAAATTATGGCAAAAATTTCCCCAAAAAATATCGCAGAGGCAGTGTCTAGGGCGACAGAAGGCAAGTCTGGTCACGACTTAGTAGCTGTCCTCAAGCGCTCTGCCGAAATGATTCAAAAAAAGAGAATGCTTAGCAAGTCCGGTGAAATTTTGAGTACGTTACAAAATATTTTTGATAAAAAAACTGGTACAATCAGAATGAAAGTAACTACTGCAAAAAAGATCGGTTCTACCGAGAGAGAAAAGTTGGAGCATGAAATTAAAGAAAAATATAAGGCAAAAAGCGTCCTAAGTGAATTTTTTGAAAAAGAGGAACTATTGGGCGGAATAAGGGTTGAAGTTGGCGATGAAGTATTGGATACCACCTATAAAAACAAGCTAGAGCAGTTAGAAAGTTTTTTAATACAAGGGAAATAAAAGAAACATATGTCAAACCACATCGTAGAAAATTTAAGAAAAGAAATAGAGGCTTTTAAAGCAGACACTAGGGTAGAAAAAGTGGGGTATGTTCTTGAAGTTTTCGATGGTATCGCGAAAGTTTCAGGACTCTCTGACATAAAATCTTCCGAAATGGTGCTTTTTTTAAATGGTGTTATGGGAGTTGCTTTAAATTTGGAAGAAGACACAGTGGGTGTGATTATTTTGGGTGACTTTTCAAAAATTAAAGAAGGAGACGAGGTCAAAGCTACAGGAAAAATTCTAGAAATTCCAGTAGCAAATAATATTCTAGGCCGAGTAGTGGATGCGCTTGGGATGCCGATTGATGGCAAAGGCGTCATTAAAGGAGATAAAACTTATCCGATTGAAAAAGTGGCGCCAGGCGTGGTAACTCGGCAGAGCGTTTCTGAGCCAGTGGCAACTGGCATTAAAGTTATTGATGCCACTATCCCCATAGGCCGGGGTCAGCGGGAGCTCATCATTGGCGACAGGCAAACTGGCAAAACTGCTATCGCCATAGACACTATTTTAAATCAAAAAGGACAAAACATGATTTGTGTTTATGTTTCCATCGGCCAGAAGGATTCCAAGCTTCGCAAACTGGAAGCGCGCCTGGAAGGAGGTGGAGCGATGAATTATACCGTTATTGTTTCTGCGGGTGCTTCCGAGCCAGCCGCGATGTCATACATTGCGCCTTACGCTGGAGTTGCCATTGCCGAATATTTTATGGATCAAGGCAAAGATGTTTTAATAATTTATGACGACCTTTCCAAGCACGCGGTGGCGTACCGTGAGATTTCTCTGCTTCTTCGCCGTCCACCCGGCCGTGAGGCTTACCCCGGAGATGTTTTCTATTTGCATTCTCGCTTGCTGGAGCGCGCTTGCCGAAGAAATGAAAAATACGGCGGTGGTTCCATCACCGCGCTTCCAATTATTGAAACTCAAGCCGGCGATATTACCGCCTACATTCCGACTAACGTGATTTCCATCACCGACGGGCAAATTTTCCTTGAGACTGATTTATTTTATAAAGGTATTCGCCCGGCGGTCAATGTAGGCGCCTCTGTTTCTCGCGTAGGTACCAATGCGCAAATTAAAGCCATGAAAAAAGTGGCGGGCACATTGAAACTAGACCTTGCGCAATTCCGGGAGCTGGAAGCATTTTCCCAATTCGGCTCTGATTTAGATGAATCAACTAAACAGCAACTTGAGCGCGGCAAGAGATCGGTGGAAGTTCTGAAACAACTCCAATACGCGCCGATGAAAATGGAGCACCAAGTCGTTGCCCTGTATGCTCTGGTGAAAGGTTTTATGGATGATGTGCCAGTGAATAAAGTGAAAGAATTTGAACAAGGGTTGATTGAATACGCAGAAAAAAATGCAAAAATATTTTATAAAGATATTGCCGAGACGAAGATGTGGAGCGATAAAGGTGAAGAAGAATTAAAGAAAGCGATTAGAGATTTTAAAAGTAGTTTTTCAACCAGATAGAGGCTAAACCTCTATCTGGAAAATGTATGTCAAACAGTAAAGCGATAAAAAATAGAATAAAGTCAGTAAAGAATACCAAAAAAATCACCAAAGCGATGGAGTTGGTGGCGGCGTCCAAAATGAAGCGCGCGGTTTCAAGCACTTTGGCCTCTCGCCTGTATGCAGAATATTCTTGGGAAGTTTTACAATCCATATCTTTAAATGTTTCGGAAATAACACACCCATTTTTTAATGAAAGAGAAGTGAAGAACATATTACTTATTCTTATCACTTCTAATAGAGGACTATGCGGCGCTTACAATGCGCAAGTAATTAAAAAAACTATAACAAAACTGAAAGAATTTTCTGGCAACCCAGTTAGTATTATAAATATTGGCAAAAAGGGGAATATAGCTATGCAGAGAACTGGCCAGAATGTTGTAGCTAGTTTTACTGAATTGCCGGATAGTATAAAACTCTCTGACATTATGCCTGTATCTAAACTTGTCACCGACGAATACGGCGCAGGCAATTACGATAAAGTTTTTATTGCTTATACCGATTTTATTTCAGCTCTTACTCAAAAGCCAAACAT
>CAYJQS010000028.1:0-1803 GCA_964372515.1 uncultured Candidatus Saccharibacteria bacterium | reverse complement strand
AAGTTTTTATTGCTTATACCGATTTTATTTCAGCTCTTACTCAAAAGCCAAACATAAAACAACTTCTACCTATTTCAACCCCGACGCCCGAAGGGGTCGGGGTCCCGACCGAAAGCGTCGGGAAGAGAATAGATTATTTATTTGAGGGCGACCAAGAAGTTTTGATTTCATCTTTGGCGGAAAAGTTAACTCGCATGCAAATATATCAGATGTTACTTGAATCCAATGCTTCGGAACAATCTTCAAGAATGGTAGCTATGAAAAATGCCAGTGAAGCTTCTGGGGAAATGATTGATGATTTAACATTGGTGTTTAACAAAGCCAGGCAGTCGAATATTACCAGAGAAATTTCAGAAATTAGCGCTGGTATGGCGTCAGTGAGTTGAAAGCAAAAAAGAAATTAGTAAGTTTATAAAGTAAAAAGAAAAAATTATTATGCAAACAGGCACAATTAAAAGAATTATCGGACCGGTCGTAGATGTGGCTTTCGAGGGCGAAGCTCCAGAAATTTATAGCGCGCTTATGGTTAGCTTTCCTTCGACAAGCTCAGGACAAAACCGAAAGAATTTGGTTTTGGAAGTTGAGCAGCACATTGGGGATGGTGTAGTGCGTGCGATTGCTATGGATTCTACAGATGGCTTGGCTCGAGGTATGCAAGTTTCGAACACGGGGGCGCCGATTTCTGTGCCGGTTGGTGAAAAAACTCTTGGAAGAATTTTTAATGTCTTGGGGGAAGCCATTGATGACCTCCCACCACCTCGCCCTTCGGGCACTCCTCCTCAGGCAGGAGGAGATAAAAACCCTCCCCGCCTTAATAAGGAGGGGGTAGGGGGTGGTCGTATGCCGATTCACCGCAAAGCTCCGGAATATGTGAAGCAAGCAACCAAAGTTGAGATTCTTGAAACTGGCATAAAAGTTATTGATCTTATTTGTCCGGTGCTCAAGGGTGGTAAAGTAGGGCTCTTCGGTGGCGCTGGTGTTGGTAAGACTGTGGTCATCCAAGAATTAATTCATAACATTGCATCAAATCACGGCGGCTATTCTGTGTTTGCCGGTGTGGGTGAGCGAACTCGTGAAGGTAACGATCTTTATCATGAAATGAAAGAGTCCGGCGTGCTTCCGAAAGTGGCGATGGTTTTCGGCCAAATGAATGAACCGCCGGGCGCGCGTCTACGGGTGGCGCTCTCTGGGCTTACTATGGCAGAACATTTCCGCGACGCGGAAGGCAAGGATGTACTTTTATTTATCGACAATATTTTCCGCTTTACTCAAGCGGGTTCTGAAGTCTCCGCTTTGCTTGGCCGTATTCCTTCCGCGGTGGGTTATCAACCAACGCTCGGCACCGAGATGGGAATTTTACAAGAACGCATTACTTCGACTGACAAAGGTTCTGTCACTTCCGTGCAAGCTGTTTATGTGCCAGCCGATGACCTGACCGATCCGGCTCCAGCCACTACTTTTGCTCACCTAGATTCAACTGTTGTTTTAAATCGTTCGCTTTCTGAAATTGGTATTTATCCGGCGGTTGACCCGCTTGATTCATCCTCTACTATTCTCGATACCAATATTGTCGGTGCAGAACATTACAATGTTTCTCGCGAAGTTCAGCGAGTGCTTCAGCGCTACAAAGATTTGCAAGATATTATTGCTATTTTAGGCATGGAAGAATTATCAGAAGCGGACAAAGAGCTTGTCTCGCGCGCTCGCAAAATTCAGAAATTTCTTTCCCAGCCATTTTTTGTGGCCGAACAATTTACTGGAACCAAGGGGCAATATGTTCCACTTACTGAAACCATCCGTTCT
>CAYJQS010000027.1:2214-6931 GCA_964372515.1 uncultured Candidatus Saccharibacteria bacterium | reverse complement strand
TCAAATAGTGTAAATTAACTAACAAGGAGCCGTCGCATAGCGGTTTAGTGCACCATCTTGGAAAGGTGGCATACCGAAAGGTATCGTGAGTTCAAATCTCACCGGCTCCGCCAAAATTATGAAAAAAATAATTATTGTTATATTGATTACGGTCACACTTGCTGGAATTTTATTTTTTGTATTCAAAAAAGATAGACCCATTACAAACTACCCACCGCAAGGTAAAACTATTGTGGCATTTGGGGATAGTTTAGTTGAGGGCGTTGGCGCAACTGCGGGGAATGATTTTATATCGCTTCTCTCCTATGAAATCGGCGAGCCAATTATTAATATGGGAGTCTCGGGTAACACCAGCGCGGACGGATTAGCGCGGGTAGATAAAGTAAATGCGCAAGATCCAAAGATAGTATTACTTCTCTTGGGTGGTAATGATTTTTTGCGGAAAATTCCGATAGAAGAAACTTTTAAAAATATAGATGACATCGTGATAAAACTGCAAAGTGAAGGCGCGGTGGTGATACTTCTCGGCATACGAGGCGGAATATTGTCGGATAAATTTGATGAGCGATTTGAAGAAATTGCGGATAGTCGTGACACGCTTTATGTGCCAAACGTGTTAGACGGCCTGCTCACCCGTCCTGAACTTATGGAAGACAGCATACACCCGAATGATGCCGGCTATAAAAAAATTGCCGATAAAATTCTGCCTGTTTTAAAACAAGTCCTGGAATAGCCACTTGTCCACTAATTCCGCATATGCAATTTTAGTAGACATTTTCTAATAACTAATTAGTTTCAAAAATTCTTCTTCGTTTAAGATTTTTACTCCAAGTTTTTGCGCAGAATTTAGCTTGGACCCCGGATCAACGCCGGCTACCACATAAGAAGTATTTTTTGATACTGAACCTGACACCTTGCCACCAAGCGCTAAGATTTTCTCTTTGGCAATTTCGCGGGACATTTTAGAAAGTGTGCCAGTTAAGACAAAAGTAAGCCCCGTAAATTTACCTGCTTTTTTCTTTTTGGCTTTTTCTATGACTACCCCGTTCTTTTGCAATTTTTTTATAAAACTTAAATTATTTTTGTTGTTAAAAAAGTCAAAGAGACTCTTTGACACGGCTGGGCCTATATTTTCTATACTGTCTATTTCAGTAAGAACCGTTCTTGCTGAAAATATAAGTTTTTCCAGAGTTCCAAAATGCGTAGCCAGGTCTCGAGCTGTTTCTTCTCCCACATGCAGTATTCCCAGCGCCCAGAGAAACTTTGCAAGTAGGATTTTCTTTTTACTTTTTATTTCTTCTATAATATTTTCTGCAGACTTTTCGCCAAACCTTTCTAGGACTTCTATGTCTTCTTTTGTAAGTGTAAAGATATCTGCGGCATCAGTTATGAGTCCCTCGTCTTTAAAGCGTCTTAAAATTTTCGGCCCCAATTCATAAATTTCAAACACCGATACAAAATGCTCTAAATATTTTTCGTTTTTGGCCGGGCATTTTGGATTAGTGCAAAAATATGCCACAGATGACTGATTGATTAAAATCTTTTTTTCTACTTTACTTTTACAAACCGGGCATAACTCCGGTATTTTGATCTTCTTTTCCTTTCCGCTACGCATTCTTGTTAACACTTCCACAACTTTCGGAATCACATCTCCGGCCTTTTCTATAACTACTGTATCGCCTATTCGTAAGTCTAATCTTCCTATTTGATCCATGTTGTGCAATGTTGCCTTGGAAACAGTGGAGCCGGCTACTAATGTAGGGTTAAAAATTGCTAGTGGCGTAAGCACACCAGTGCGACCGACATTTACTTTTATATCTTTCACTACGGTCGTAGCTTTTTCAGCAGGATATTTGAAGGCCACCATATAACGCGGAGCTTTGCCAACCACGCCTAAAGTTTCTTGCAATTTTAAGTCATCCACTGAAACTACAACTCCGTCTGTGCCATAGGGAAAATTAGGCCGAATCTTTTCAAATTTTTTTGTAAATTCCAAAACTTGTTCCATATTTTCACAAACTGCTTCGTGGCCATCAACGCTAAAGCCAATTGTTCTTAATAAGTTGTGTTTTTCTGAATGAGTTTTTAAATCTAAAGGCGAGGCGATGTCATAAGCAAAAAATTCAAGTCTTCTCTGCGCTGCAAGCTTGGGGTCAAGTTGGCGCAAGCCACCAGCGGCGGCATTACGTGTATTCGCAAAAAGGATTTTGCCTTCTTTTTTATTTTGCTGATTTAACTTCTCTAAAGTTTTTTTAGACATAACTGCTTCTCCGCGGACTTCTAAAAATTCGGGTATAGACCCCCTCCCAACCTCCCCCTTGGCAGGGGGCGGGGTTAAGAAAAGTGGAATAGAAGGAATCATTTTCAAATTCTCGGTTATGTCTTCACCCACAAATCCATCCCCTCTCGTAGCACCTCTTGTAAATTCCCCATTTTTATAAACAAGAGAGAGAGCTAATCCGTCAAATTTAACTTCGCAAAAATAGACCCCATCACCCTCCGCCCTCCCCTTGTCAAGGAGAGGGGTAAGTTTTTTAATTCTTTTTTCCCAATCAAATAATTCTTCTTCACTAAAAACATCATTCAGTGAAAGCATGCGAGTACTGTGTTTCACTTTTACAAATTTATCGAGTGGTTTTCCGGCGACACGATTTTCCGGTGCATTCGAGTCAGAAAATTCTGGATGTTCAGCAAGCAAAGATTTTAATTCGCGCGTTAAAGAATCATACACATCGTCAGTGACAGAAGGCGCATTTTTAATATGATACGCCTCACGCAGTCTTGCGATTTCACTTCGCAGTTTTTTTATTCTTTTTTTGACTTCAGATTTATCCATTTAGGAACCAGCATTAAATGTTCCATTACTGGTAAATGTATGAATAGTATAACCGCTGACCGATGTAATTGTGCCACCAGTGCAATTCTTAGTCACAGGGCAACGAATAATGACTATGCCATTTGAACCCCTGCCTCCAGTATTATTACCTTGATCTGCTCCACCACCGCCTGATCCATAACCAGTGGCATTAGATCCGTTCCCATTTCCTCCGTCGCCGCCGCCACCACTTCCACCCACAGCACTAGCGCCACCACCTCCACCAGCATAATAACAATTGGGAGCTGTTCCTCCGGCAGGACAAGCGCTGAGAAGTGCAATTGAGGACGTTCTGCCAATCCCACCAGGAGCAGTATTTCCAGCCCCAGCAGCTCCAGCACCGCCACCACTAGCAGTATTCCAGTTCCCAGTACCACCCCCGCCATATCCTTGCACTGGAGAAGTAGGTGGAATATTACCTAAACTTGCATTACCATTACCAGAAGCTGCTCCGCCGCCAGAACCACCATTGCCTCCTTGAAAAGGAGTTTGTACGTCACAGCCCTCTCCATCATTACAACCAGGGTCAAATACATCTATACGAGATCCACCGCCCCCACCGCCAGCTGAAGATATACCAAATACAGACGAAGTTCCACCAGAATTTCCTCTTTGCATGCTACCGCTTGCCCCAGTGCCTCCAGCACCAACTACAACTGAATAATCAGTTCCTATATTAACATCAATAGTTCCAGTCCTAAATCCGCCAGCCCCCCCTCCGCCGCCGCCGCCTTGAACTGCTCGTCCGCCGCCGCCGCCGCCAGCCACGACAAGATACTCAACAGGATAAATTGGCGGGGGCGCTATGCTGGCAAAAGTTATTCTGACTCGGCGTTCAAGACGATTTGGGTTTGTGGAATTACAAGCAGAGTCGCCGATATTATATCCCTTGGAAGTAATGATGGTTGTTGTGGGACTGCCAGTCTTTGACACATTCACTATGGTGCAACCTTGATTCGAGCTTCCTAAATTAGAAAGTGTAAAATCAAAATTTCCATTAGAGCCACTCGGTGTAAGAGTTGTGCCAAAACATGTTATCGGCAAGGCGGAACCAGATGTAGGAAACTTACTGGGACTTTTATCGTTAAATAAAGCGCATTCGGCCCCGCTGTCCGCCGCAAAAAAAGCTTCATTGGTATTTCTGGCTGAAGTGCCGAAATTAACTTCGTTTAAAGATACATTCATAATACCCAAGGCAATAGCCAAAACAATACTTGAAAGTGTGACGGCGAAAAGTAGCACGAATCCCCCATTCTTTTTTATATTTTTAATAATTATCTTCATATGTTATTCTAACCAATTAAATAAATTTTCTGAAAAAGTCATGCTGTAATTTCCGGATCCCTGCGTCCAAGATACAGTGGAGGAAATTTTTACTTCATTGGCGCCACCATTAATTTTAGTCATCTGAATTCTTCGAACAAAACCAGAATTTACGCCTCCGGTATAACCATACTTTCCGGTAGTTGTGTCGTAAAAAATTGGCGGGCAATTTAAACCACAAGAATTAACAGTAATTTCCGTCATCGGCTTTGCATTATTAGTATAATTTAAATTGTCACTGTTAAAATAGCAACCCTTGCTGGAAACTGTGGCCATATCACAAGAATCCATTTTAACTAAAAAGGCATCCCAACCAACTTGTGGACCGGATGTATCATAAAACATAAAAGTGTCACGCATGTTTCTGATATATTCAGTGCCTTCCTGCGCCAAGTAGGCAGCCGCCATTTTCTTTTTTGCATAGCTAGTGTCTGCAATACCATCGGCCAAAATTGAAATGATACTTAAGATAGACATGGTAAAAATAGAAAGAGCCACCAGTGTTTCGATTATGGTAAA
>CAYJQS010000027.1:0-2114 GCA_964372515.1 uncultured Candidatus Saccharibacteria bacterium | reverse complement strand
GGTAAATCCATTTTTTCTACTATTTAATTTTTTGAAAAATGTTTTTTTCATAATTAAATATCTGTTAATCTCTGTGAAGCCGAAGTCTGCAGTGAAAAAGGTGTCTCAAAACTATTGGAAGTACCAAGTTTGTAAGTTATTTTACCAACAAATCGAATGGTGATAAACGGCTGTTGGAGATTTCCAGGCGGAACTTCGGCTCCAAGCACCGAAAAACCAGAAATTGAATCTATCACAACTTCATCTGAAGTCATTTGGGTAAAGGTGTTGGCGCCATCAGTGGATTTAAAAATCTTTCCGCCACTTATATAATAAACCCATTGATCAGTAAAGGGAGCCAAACCTAAATCTGTTTCAAAAGCGATGCCAAAACCATCCGAGCAACTACGAGTTGTGGGTGAAGCACTAACAGTAGCAGGAGTTGGGGTACTATCCACTCCTTTCCTAAAACATTTATAAGTAGATCCGGTTCTTACATTTCTGGAAATATCTTCTAAAACAAAACTTAGGCTGTCTATAATTGAACGCAGGTCCTGGGACTTGCGATGAACCACATTGGCGTTCAAGAGCGCGCTCATACCCGCTAAAATAATAACTATAAAAATAGAAATAGAAACCATGGTTTCTATTATCGTGTAGCCGCCTGAAATTTTCTTTATAAAATTTTGGCGGGTGTAGCCATTTTTGTTTTTATTTTTGTTTTTGTTTTGCATTTTTTTATATTACTAAAACCCAGCAACTAGAACCTAAAACCTAATTCACCTGAATCCTGCCCGAAGGGTACAATTTTATCGTTGCGTTCGTTGAGGCTGTGGGAGAAGTAATTATTATATCCGCAGAAGTTGGTGTACAGAGAGTATTTGTTTTCATATTGGCACTCGAGTCTGGACGAGTAAAAACTATACTCAGGCTAGTAGTACCTGAACAGCCGGCCGCAGTTATGCTTGATATAAAATTACCTTTAGTAATGCTTATGTTACTCAAACACTCTCCAGTACAATTAGATCCTTCAAACAAGTTATTATTCATAGTGCTAAAATCTGCAAAATAAATAAAGCTTTTGGTGTCTGCGGTTAAGTCAAAATAAACTCCATAGGCTGGTTTCCAACTGGCAGACGCGCCAGCATAGAGTTTACCGTTGATGGCTGATTTTTGCGCTTCAACAATTTTAAGAGCTATGTCGCTAGCAAGGTTTTTAATATCTATTTTTGCTTGAAATCCTTTGTAATTAAAAAGAACGACTCCGGACATTACCGCAAAGATACCAAGCACCACAATAAGCTCCACATAAGTCATACCCGCTTTATAATTTTTTATTTTTAATTTAAAATTTTTCATTTTGTTCTTTTTAAAAAACAGAAAAAAGATGCAATTCCAAAAAGAACGCTAGAAACGCACCTAAAATCAAAAACGGAGCAAAGGGGATTTCACTTTTGATGCCATACTTTTTAGAAAAAGCCACAAGAAATATTCCAATAATGGCGCCAGACCAAAAAGCAACTACCAGTCCGGAGGCCGCCATAGACAAACCTAAAAACCAACCAAGTCCAAGAGAAAGCTTGGCGTCCCCAAAACCCATGGCGGTGCCAGCGGAAATAAGCCAAATCAGAGCAAAGGGAATTGCTACGAGCGGCCCCGCCAAAAATTCCAATAGACGCGGAACATGCGGATCAAAACCGCCACTGCTAAAAAAGAATAAGCCAACAAATGCTAAAAAGCCAAAGAGTAAAGCAAGCATGTCTGGAATTATTTTATGTTTCAGGTCATAAGTGGAAATCACGATGAGGATGGCAAACGCTACCGCGTAGTAAATAAAGGTAGCAAAAAAGACCAACGGCTGGGAATAAAAAACATTTTGGAACTTCAAAAATAAGAGGGCAAAAAGTAAGCCGGTTGTAAACTCTACCACCGGGTATTGAGCTCCTATTCTGCTTTTACAGCTAAAACATCTGCCCCCCAACGCAAAGAAACTGAAAAGAGGAATGAGCTCATACCAGCAGAGCTTCTTCTCGCAAGACATACAGATACTCCTTCCCCTTAAAGTTGCACCGGTGTTGTAGCGGAAAATAACGACATTCAAGAAACTCCCAATAATCAGACCGAGAATGAAAAAA
>CAYJQS010000026.1:0-7109 GCA_964372515.1 uncultured Candidatus Saccharibacteria bacterium | reverse complement strand
GTAGATTGCTTCGCCTGAAAGCTTTCGGGGCTAAAGGCTTACACGTTCGCAATGCCTCAAACGATTGGTCATCGCGAGCGAAGCGCAATGATCTACCTTAGATTGCTTCGCCGGGCTCGCAATGACGGAAAAAAACAAAAAACTCTTTTTATTATATAAATTTTTTAGACAAAAAGCAAGAGCCCCTGCCCTCTGGGAGGGCTTGGGGCTCTGTGCTTTTGTGCGCGTGTCGTAAAGACTGCGCAGAGGTTACTGATTACTCTCCTACGGTGATAGCTACAGATGTCGTAGCTACTGCACCTAACCCAGATACATAGTAACCATTAAACCATTGTTTACTGGTAAGGCCTGACGAGCTATTCGCTTCAGTGTTATTCAGACTTGACCAAACAAAGTTGCCTTGGTTATGAATAGTCCATGCTGCTGTCGGCTGACCGGTTAAGTCACCGGACTGTGCAGAGGACGTATCGCCAAGAAGTGTCGTGGTTACGGTATCGGCATTAGTTGTAAGGGTTATCGTACCCTGAAGGTCAATTATCGCTGTCATGTCTTTAGCAATGCTTAAGTAGCTCTTGCCATGCGACTGTGTTGAGCTGATTGCCATGTTCCATGATTTGATACCAGATGCGATATCGGTACCGGCAGTAACAGTATTGGCCAACTGGCTTCCATCGGAAATTCCGCCGCAACCCGTGCAACTTTTAAGTGTTGTGTATAGGCTTGCGAGGTTTACAGACGCAGAACTTTGCGTTATATAGGATAAGCGGAAGAGACCAATATTGCCGCCAACTGCGGTAATATTCGTTCTATGGAGAACAGCAGTGGCTCCAAGCTTTTCAGTTACAGTGCCTTTTACAACCTGCGGAACAGCCTTATGAATAGCAACGGTCGAACCTGTTGAACTATTATAGGTCTTGTTTGCGGCTGACACTGTTGCGTTTGAACCATTGCCTGTTGCGGTAAAGGCATCCTGTCCAGTAGAACCCAAGCCTACTGCAATACTAACATTCTCTGTTCCCGCCTCATTAGTTCCAATTGGAACTAAATCAGCAAGAACATCCAGTTTCTTTCCAACAGCGCCTGATGGAATAGTCAAATCGCCTCTTCCAAGGGTAACGGTGAGAGATGCTGCGCCTGTATTATAACCACCGGCAGCTCCTATTACAGCACCGTCAAGCTTGAGATAGAATTTGGAAACTTGAGCAAAGCTTCCCGTGCCTGTTCCCAAAATTGGTGAGCTAGCATTACCTACTGTTGATGCAGCGCCATTAACTACTGTTATAATAAGCTGGGTAATATCTATATCTTCATTGGTTGCTTTTAATCTGACTCCCGCTAATGGCACCATAGATGAACCGCCCACAACAAGTCGTGAAGGCGATATTGAAGAGTCATTATCAATCGTTAATGTGCCAGAGGCCGCGATAGTCAAGAGAGCTCCATTATTTTCTACAGTAGTAATAGTTGCCGCATTGCCGGTAGTAACGCCGTAGGCAACAACTCCTGGACCCGAATTAACGGCATAAGCATCTACTTCGCCCGCAAGAGCATTTGAACCAATATCAACATACAGGTTAATGACTTTTACTGTACCCTTCTTTATGATTACGGGATCTGAAAACGCAAACGTAGAAGTTGCGAGTGCTGCGGCAGTTGGCGCGGCATTTACCGGTTGGAGAATAGTTGCGCCGTCTTTGAGGGTCAAATTATTCAATTTGCCCGTGGTTGAAGCTCTTACGGCAAGCGATGTCATCCTGATATCTTCTCCCGAGTTTGTGGCATCAAATGTCCAGCTTCCCGCAAGCACATTGGTCGCATTGATTATGACTGACTTGTTCGCTGGATCAGAATTCTTAGAAACAGTCATATTTGCTGTCTTAATGGTCTGTGTAGCGGTTGAAACGAGTGCTGAAGGCGTAGCTGAAATCGTCAAGTTCGTCACGTCACCCCGCGCGGTAATTGCTGAAGCCGGAGTATCAATATCTGCGCGAATAGTATTATTAGTCGCCCATCCTGCGCTCGTATCAAGATTGCCTACTACTTTATAGATGTGTACGCCTGTTGGAATCGTAAAGCTGTTGCTAAAGGCGACAGTGCGCACTCCATTTGCAGAATCAGTTGGTCCGGCAACAGATGTGCCGTTTGCATCAACCAATCTCACGGACCTAAACGCAAGCGCTGTAAGCGCAGCGGGAGATGTTGAAGTTATGGTAAGAGTCAATGCCGTAACGGTAACAGACTCTCCCTTTGCTTCAAACTCAAATGCTCCAATAGTCTGGTTTGATCCTATGGTAATATTGTTTGCTCCTACGGTATTTGATCTGCTCACTCTCAAGGTTCCCGCTGAAATAGTAAATGTGTTATCAGAGAGTACTGGATTGTTTGCGGAAGAACCAGTGCCACTGTATGTCGGAGTTATGTTATAGCCATAGGTTGTTCCTTTTACCAAAAGATCAGTTGTCCTAAAAATTCCAAGGTCTATGGTTCTTGCAGAACCGGAAACCAAATCTGCCTTCACCTGAAACTGGACTGTTTGTCCCTTAGTTAAAGTAACGACTGGGAAATTAAAGGTCGCGTAGATTCCGTTTACAGATCCTGTCGCGACTTCTGTATTATCCTTATACAGCTTAAGATTTGCCAAGTCATCTTTCATGCTCCCGCTTCCCTGTTGATACACTTTTATCTGGCTGAATTGAACTTCTTCAACTGAACCGGCCTGGATCTGAAATGAGAAGAAGGTGTAAGCCATTTTGCCCACTTCGAGCGCGGTATTAGTCGCGTTGGTGTACGCGCCTCGCTGAATAGTGGCTGTACCGATAGAAATGGTGTTATTCAATGTCTGGTAGTTGCCAACTATTGGCAATGTGCCAATGACTGTTGCGCCACCTTTTAAGGTAAGAGCTTTTAGAGCTAAGGCTGGTGTTTCACCTGCGTAGTTCGTTAAAGCTGCTGCCATATTGCCAACAAGCCACATTACTTTGGTGGTGCCAGCTTTTACAACAACATCTTCAGTGAAGTTCGCTGTGTGCTCTGATGTAAAGTTCTTGGCTACATCTCCAATTGGGAGATTGGTACTACCATCAACAATATCAACGCTTGCAAAGCCCGCGTCTTGCGCAAGACCCGCTCTCTCTATTAACCATGTGTCAACGGTAACATCGCCATCAGATGACGCGGTCAAATTAATCTTTGTGAAAGGCACGCGTGCCGCGCTCTGCACCACTATGCCTGCCGCAGGGGTGTCGGCAGCCAATGAAACGGTCAAAGTTGAACCGCTTACTGTTGGGCCTCCGCCTCCGCCTAATCCCTTGTCAGCATTAATGTTTGTTGCTTTTGTCATTTCTGCTGTCTTATCAAATTGCGCGGCATCTGCGATTTCTGAACCAATAGTATAGTTCACGAAGAATGCATCTGGAACATCGTCAATTTGCTTATTCCACATATCGCCATACAATGCTTTGGCTATTGCCTCTGATTTTATCCAGCGGAGTGTTCCATTCATTCCAACCGCGTATACCTTTGGATCAGTTGTAATTTTAACCATTTTAGCGCCTGGTTTGTACGTGACGTTTCCTCCGATTGGATATGACTCCAATTCAGTCTGTGAAATCGTCTTTACGCCTGAAAAATTCGAATACCAGGTGAAATATCCTTTATCATTTGGAAAGACATATCTTTTGCTGTTCGCGCCCAAATAATACACCGAAGCGCTTGCGGACGTCTTTATTAAGTCGCCGGATGTTGCCCCGAATGTAACTGGAATCGCCGCAAAGCCAACTGACCACATAATGGTAGTTGCGCTTACGCCAACAGTTATGGCTTTCTTTATCTGTTGTGTTAATTTATTAGACATTTGTATTAATTTCCTTTCATTAACTTACGCACCCTCCGGTGAGACTTCGCTCGTTTTTTGAGCTGAATTTCTTTATCCAAGAAATAATAGTATCCATAAGTCCTACTGCCATAAGATCGCAATTATGTATTGCTCGTCCTTTGATCAAACAGCCAACAGGTGGATAACACTCTCATGATCCGAATAAATGTGTAAGTTATTTAACTTATACAGGGATTTCCCCGCATAAAAACTTTTTGATAAGTGAAACGAAGCGTGGCGATCTACCTTAGATTGCTTCGGTCGCTTGAGCTCCCTCGCAATGACCTATGGTGTTGGTCATCCCGAATTCATTTCGGGATCTAAAAAAGTTCTTGTGCGGGGAAAATAGACAAGGACAAAAAATGAGGAATTCGGCCTTTTGTCGAAATTCCTTATTATTCTTTGCTCTTTCTACCTCTTCCCTGCTTTATTACTATTAATAATTATAATATATGTAATGAACGTGGTCAAAAAACTTTGTGTATAACTTTGAATTACGAAATTCGCCCCTTCTGTCATTCCCGTCCCGCGGCCGCGGGAGGAATCCAGTATTCCCTAGTCTTCTGGATCCCCGATCCCAGCCTTCGCCAAGGCTTCGGCGGGCAAGCAGGGTCGGGGATGACAATCTTAGAAAATTTCGTAATTCAAAATAACTTATTTTTTTATTGGCTTTGTGTTTGCACTGGCACAGTATCTACAATTACATCGCTGGCATTTTGATTATTGCTATCATTATTCGCTTTATCATCAATTAATTGCGCTTCAAGCACGGTATATTTTCCAAGAATAGTTTCCATTTTATTAATTAAATTTTTAATGAGTGCTATATTTTCTGATATTTTAGCATAATTTTCCTTTTCTAACTCAATATTTGATCCTGAAATAAGCTTTACTATAACAACATATATATCCTTTATTGTTGCCATATCATCTTCAGTAACATCGGAGTTTATTTTTGAAAGGCTACTAAATTCTTCCATTAAAGACTTGGCTTGAATTTCTAATTTTGATATTTTGTCTTTGAGAATATTTGCTGCTTCACTCTTTTGTCCGCTTGCTTCGTCCATAATAATTTCTGTTGTAGTACTCGCGCTACCCTGCTTGGTTTCAAGAGTTTTTACAAGAGCTGTTATACCTGCTTCTTCTGCCGAATCTCTCGCCTCTTTTAATAAATTTTTCGCGTCATCAGAAAGAATATCCTTGGATTTTTTCAGTGTTTCATCTATTTCACTCGTAGTGGAGGCAAGCGACAATGCTATTTTAAAATTTATTTCTTGGGTGGATTCGCTTTTTTGGATTTTTTCTTTTGCGGAGTCAATGCTTGCCTTCAATGTCCTTGCGACAAGATTCACCCGTATTCCTTTTTCTGAATTTTTATCAGAATATGCGATAATTTGATCTATTTCGTGTACTCTATTGTTGGCAAATTGAATATTCAATTCGGCTTTTTGAGAATCATTAGCCAAAAACGCGAGTTGCACCTTCTCAATATTTATTTTAAAGGGATATAAGAAATGCCCCGGCAGGCTACTGTAGGCAGTATGAACCACGGCGGCGCCGCCAACAACAAAAAAGAGTACGAGCACAAAAAGCGGAGCTATTTGAAATGGAATTTCATGCAGAAATTCGCGAAAAGCCCTTATGCGCATGAAAAATTTTGACTGATTTTTCTCATTATTATAATCTTTGATTTCCTTAAGAATCACGCCAAAACTCTCCTTTTTCCACTGGTCTGAAGGAGTTAACTTCTTGAGATTTTTTAATTGTTCTATAATTATTTTATCCATTTTTTTTAGATTCAATTTTTTCTCGAATCTTCTCGAGCGCTCTATGCGCTAAAACCCTTACATTGCCGCGTGACTTGCTGATAATTTTGGAAATTTCCGAATCGGAGAGTTCTTCAATAAATTTTAATATAATAATCTCCCTATACTCGTCCTTTAAGTCTTTTATAATTCCTTCTATATTTTGAAACTCTTCTTTACTATGTATTTCTGAAAAAATTTTCATCTGTCTTTCATCAACAAGTTCATTTAAAGCATTCTCATTGTATTTATGTAGTGTAAGCTTATCTTTATCTCTATAGTGATCAACAATAAGATTTCTGGCAGTTTGATATAAAAATGCGTTTAAGTTGTCAATTTTTCCTTTTCCTTGATAAATGTATCTCCATGTTTTTAAGAAAACCTCCGATGTTAAGTCCTGGGCCTCTTCTCGTACTGTGACCCTAAAATAGATAAAACGATATATTCTATCAAGATAGTGGTCATAAACCTCGGCAAATGCATCAGTATCACGCGCATGAAGTCGCGCGATAAATATCTTTTCTTGAAGTTTTTCAAAGCGTTTCATGAGTAGTTCTCAATATATTAGACGTGTATTAATAAAAGCTGTTACACTTATTAATTAAAAATACTGCGTTTTTGTCAAATATACAATAACGCAGTTTTAAAATTATTGATATTGTAAAATATTTTTAAAATATTGTCAAATAATTTTTTTATACGTAGGTTTAATCTAATATTACAATTTTTGTTTTATTATAGCAAAAATATAAATTTAAAATATATTCACATAAATTCATTAATGAGTCCTTGCAATTAATCATAATATTTAATAAAATTAACATATAATCTTTTTTGTCTACACCAGTGTAGACAAAACGAAATACTTAAATTTAAAAAATGTTATTATGAACGATGGAATTATTAGAGTATCAATTTCAGAGGCGGCAAAGCTTTTTGGTGTGGATCAAAAAACCATTCGTAGGGCTATTAAAAATAATGCTTTAAGATATGTAGTTGTTCAAGGAAGATATAAGATACAATTTGAAAGTCTTCTTAAATGGTCTCAACAGAAAATAACGGTGAAAAATAAGCTTGAAAAAAAAGGCATTGGACAATTTGTTGACCACTGGAAGATAAAGAATACTCTTTTTAGCCCAAATCCAAGGTCTATAAAAGATGAAAACAAGGGAGAGAAAACCTCTTAATGACGCATAATTCTATAATAGGATTGTCGTCAAATGTAATAATAATCCCCGAGCTTGTAAAGGATTGTTCCAACAGGGTAGGGATGCCCTGCTTCCTGCCTCGTCCGACAGGCAAGCACTCAGTCCCGCAATGACCTGTAATTTTGGTCATCGCAAGCCCCGATATTTATCGGGATAAACTCCGCGTGCCGATCTCCTCGTACGGTGCAACTGGTCAGGGGATCCCTCGCATGGCTCGGGATG
>CAYJQS010000025.1:0-7190 GCA_964372515.1 uncultured Candidatus Saccharibacteria bacterium | reverse complement strand
TTCCACCAAGAATTTTTAATATTATTTTTTAAAGCCAGGCCATAATGCGCATAATCATAAAATCCTGCTAGCCCCCCGTATATCTCCGAACCCTGAAAAACAAACCCGCGCCTTTTACAAAGCGAAACAATTTTTTCCATTAAACTATTCTCTTCTGTTCTTTTTTCTTTCAGCATTTTACTTTATAAACTTTATAACTACTTTACTACTCCACTACTCGACCGCCAAAATCCGGGAATTGTGAATCATTAGTTAGGTTGGTAGAAAGCGACGCTTTATTAACCCGCACATCCACATTAGCAAAATCATCATGCCCAGTCAAAACTGCATCGTTTATCAGAGTAGGCGCGGTATTAATTTGAGAGAGTGAAGGAGTAAATCCGATCTGGAAAGAAACTTCCCTATTGCCTTGTGTAATGCCGGTGCCCCGTTTTATGTTGCCGATATTCCAAATTATTTCCTTAGTAAAAGCATTAAAAGAAAGATCCTCGCCCTTGGGAGAAACTGGCCCGACAAATTTCACCCAAGGGGGGAGAGCGGAACGCACTTGCGCTTTTGAAATATTATTCGAGGTATTGGAAAGCTCCCAGACAACAGTGTAGGTTGTTTCACTGCCCACAGTCGGCGGTATGGGACCCTTGTTTATAAAAGCCCCCGAATAGTAAAGCGCTTTAGTGGCCAACCCAAGGTCAGAAAAAATACGGATTATTTTAGATTCTGAATTTTTTAATTCTTTAGTCTCATACCCAGCAAGCGCTTGCCGACCAGAAATAGAAACTTCTATATTTATTGAGGGCTCGGGAAGCAGACCAGCTCCGCCTGAAAAAAGTGAAGTGGGTGAGAAATAAAAAATCACAATTCCAGAATCCCCTGGATTCACTTCTTTAAACTCGTTGCGAGAGTTTTTATCCCAAACTATCTCATCTTTGAGAGAATTATAGAAACCCCGCTCCGCAGATATACTTTTGCGATTAAGTGCATTACCGGAAATCTTGGCGCGAATTTCGAGGTCATTAATTTTTGTATCTAAATTATTCGCCCAATGAATTTCCCCCCTAATTTTATCCTTGGAATCTGCCACATATTCCCTTTGATACACACCACCAACAAAAAGTCTGGCCTCAATAAATGGCTTATTGATCAAAACTGTATGGCCGAGCGAATTAAAAACAACCTCTATGGCGGATTTATCTTTTTCGGATTGCAGCCCGCTCCAGACGCGGAAAGTTTTTTCTTCGCCGTCAAAAACATCTAACATTTTCCCTTCAATAGAAATAGTGCGTTCAGTGCCTGGCGCTAAATCTCCCAAACTCCAAATGTTGTTGCCAAGCGAGGGTGCCGGCAAAGCCTTGGTAAATTGAAAACCCACCGGATAATCAATTTTAACAATAATGTCCGGGGCTGGCCTGGTTGAGTTTAATGTTGCTTTCACCCCGAGGGTAATATCCTGATTCGGGCTTACGGTAGACGGAGCATCTAGGGAAAGATCTATGGGCGTAGAATTTATCGAGACTTCATGAATTTTTTCTTTTACAAAAATTGCATTGGACCCTTCCACTCTATACTCAACAGAAATTTTTATTGGTCGGACACTGCCTTGCTCCCCGAAAAGTATCACTTTGACATTTTCATTTCGCAGTCCGCCGGCCGGAATCGTGCCTAACGATTCCCGAAGCCTCTCGGTTTCTTCTGAAAGAGTGCCTGATGAACTTTTGGGATATTCCACTACCAGATCCACAAGCTCCAGCGGAGAATTATTTTTATTTATGATACCAATGATAAGCGGAAGATCTTCTCCACCTGAAGTAAAAGCGTTTCCGAGCACAGAAATTTCAATATTATCACTAGAAACAGTATTGCTTCCGATAAAAAAAGTATAAGAAGCATAAGCTACGGCTAAAACAAAAAAACTTAAAGAAAAAAGAAAAAACTTTTTGAAAATAGAAGTTTTCATAAAAAATTTCTCGGCAAAATTCGCAGGAATTTCTTCTTTGACCCAAGAATCTGGGACTTCTCTCCTGTCTGGGTGAGTAAAACTATCTCGGTGTTCTATCCTGGTTTGATAATTTTTACTGAAGAGCTTATTTTTGAGTTCTTCGATTCTGTTTAATTTATTTCTATCATCAAATGGCATCCTAGGATTATAACACAAATTAAAGCTGTGTTTCTCGAAGTATCTGGTTTATGAGGGCAACAGTTTCTACTCGACTAGTCCCAGCTTTACCCTTATCTAAATAACCAAGTTTTTCAAGAATTTGTAGCACTAAAGTAATTTCAATATTTTTTAATTCCTCGTTTGGTTTTGCCTTTTCTAAATAGGTTAATCCATCTAAAATATCGTTGAACAATTCTCGATTAGGGTCCTCTCCTGCCAGTAAGCGTTTTAATAAATTAGAAATACTCGCTAAAATCTTTTTTGTTTCGGGGTTTTTAGTTAAGTCTTCTAATAAGTTTGTCTTCGATGCACTGGTGACTCGCCAAAAATCTTTGCCTCTAACCAAATCAATTTTCAAATACGCAAAATCCTGCAAAATGAAACGCAGTTTGGAAGACATTTTCCGCACGCCCTGCGCGGAGGCCATGACCATTCCTAAATCCCGGGTGAAAATAAAATAGGTCTTGCCCGCTTCGCCGAAGCCTTTGCTTCCCAATATTATTCCCTCGGTGTGATAAATGTGGTGCATTAGAGATTTTTATCTAAGAAATTTTTTAAAGTACTTAAATCTTTTCTGTCATTGTCATAGAAATATGTATTTATCCCGACCGATTGCGCACTTCTTACTGCTTCTTGACTATGTTCAAAATATACAACATCGTCTTTGTTTAAATTGTGCGTTTTTAATAAAACTTTGTAGTACTCGGGATCTGTTTTTTCTGGATTATGTTTTAAAGTAAAAAATTCATAAGGAACATTATCTAAACCGTACTTTTTTATTCCTTCATCATCAGCTCCAGTTAAAATTAATTTTTTGTTTGGGTATTTCTCCAGTAGATTATATAAATCTTCAAAAATTCTAAATTCATTCCCTTGTTCGATAATAAAACAATACACCGCATCAACCAAAATAGTTTTCATACCACTATTTTATCACAAAATTTTTAAGTTCTTCGATAATAGGTGCTACAGTATCGTCATTTATATCTTCGGGTTTAATTTTACATTTTGAGAAAATTTGTTGCTCCATCTGCTGGACAGCCTTTTCAAATATTTCGCGGAAAGAAGAGCCGCGCTCGCGATCACGATGAGCATAACGGATTCTTAGATCCGTAAGACGATCTTCTAAACTCACCACGCCAAAGGGACCAACTCGATCATCGCAATATTCTACTATCTTTTCCCCGAAATTGTCTCCTTCGGCATTCTTAGACGCTCCAGCAAAACTAATTGACTTGATTAGGGTTATAACTTTCTCCGAGACGCCTAATTCGTGGGCAATTTTAACAGAAGCCTCATATTCGTTACTCCCGTATTTGGCAATGTATTCATCTTTTACAGCTTGCCAATATTCCCCGCCTTGTGGTTCTAAAAGTTCTGGCATCACGTCAAGTTTAAATTTAATAATATTGCCCATATCGTGAAGCAAGCACGCAGTGGCAATCTCATCTTTCGGTAAATCTCCGTTAAAATTATCGCAAATCATCGTCCCAACCGCCGCCACTCGCAGCATGTGCTCTTGTAACCCTTTAGGGATTTTATATTTTTTATAAACTTGATCGATAGTGAGTGGCATTTTGTCGCCGGGTTTGAGACCCCTCTTCTTTCTTTCATCCTGAAGTTCTCGCATAAACTCGCGGTAATCCCCTTCGGCTTTGAGTGCTGGAGTTATTCTCGTATTTAATTTAAATTCTCTTCCAGCTAAAACTTCTTTTACATTTAATTCATCTTTAATTAAATCGAGATATTCACTTGATAACTTTACACCTTCAACTTTAAACTCAAGTGCACTGAGCGGCTGTCTAACTTGAATTTTTGCTTTCTGTCTAGCTTCAAGACCAAGCGTGACGATATTTCTCACCCTTTCCATGTTTTTTAGAACTTTCGGCTTTCCGAAAGAAAAAATTTTAAAGCTTTTCTTGGGCCAATTTTCCAAATGCACGCTCTCTGCGTCATTTTCATTGCGAAGCTTTAGCCAAATATCCTCCGCAGTAAAAGGCGCAAGCGGAGCAAGTAGTTTGGCGAGAGTTTTTAGCACAAAACATAACACAGATTTTGCATCTCTGTTCCCTTCTTTTATTCGCTCGCGGGAGCGGCGCAAATACCAAGTTGAAAGGTCGCCAATAAAATCCCGTATGGCTCTGGTCGGCTCAAGTAATTTATAACTGTCCAGACTTTTTGTCGAAAGCTCTACTAATTCATCAAGTTTGGATAAAATCCAAACATCCAAAATGTTTTTTGACCCCACCCTTCGCCCTCCCCTTGACAAGGGGAGGGTTGGGGAAGGGTCTTTGTAGAGTTCGTAAAAAGCGAGCACATTGTAAAGTAAGCCAAAGACTTGTTGATGTAAAAGCGCAACAGTTTTTTCGTCAAAATTTTTAGATTCGCCCGGCTGATTGACCGAATACATCCACAAGCGCAGTGTATCCACCCCGTATTTATCCATCGCCTCCCACGGGTCAACAATATTGCCAAGGGATTTGGACATCTTCTTCCCATTCACGTCGAGCAAGTGCCCCAAGCAAATTACATTTTTATAAGCCTTGCCTCGGCTCATTAGTACACCCACCGCATGAAGTGTATAAAACCATCCCCGCGTCTGATCTATTGCCTCACAAATGTAGTCAGCAGGATACAGAAGTTTCTTATCGTCTCCGCCAGAGGCGGATCTGCCTTGGGCGGAAAAAGGATAATGGTCTTGCGCAAAAGGCATACAGCCGGAATCAAGCCACACGTCCAGCACTTCTTTCGTGCGCTTGAATTCTTTACCGTCCTTAACCAACACTATTTCGTCAATGAAGGGTTTATGCAGATCTAATTCGTAATTTTCGTTGCAAGGCAGAAGAGTAAAATGAAGCGAACGAAGTTCTCCCATCCTGATATATTCATTCTTTGGAGAATATAAACTTTCTTTGTTAGTTAGACCGGCGGACGCAGATTCGAGCATCCAGATAGTATCTTCATGGCTGATAATTAAAATATTTTTGCCGGTAAATTTTCTTTCCACCTCGTAAATGAAATCGCCAACTCTTTTTTTAACATCCAGTAAAGTTTCCCCCTTCTTTGGCGCCCGAGTAAAGTGCTCCTCGTTTGAAGAGAAAAATTTTTCATACTCCTCAATCGGCTTGTTGTCAAACTCTCCTGTATTTATTTCTATCAGCCTGGAATCTGTTATCATTTTATCGCTTGGCACTTTTAGTATTTCAGCCACAATTTTTGCGCTTTGCTGTGTCCGCAGTAAAGGAGAAACAAAAATATAGTCTATCTTTTCTTTGGTCAGTAATTCTGTAGCTTTTTTTATCCTCTCTTGTCCCAGAGGGGTAAGGGGAGAAGGAACGATGTCAGTCGAGTTGGAAATATTTTGTAAATTTTTTTCGGACTCTCCATGTCTTAATAAAAAATATTTATTGCTTGATTTTTTGGAATATTTTTTCAGATCCTGGAGTGAGCTGACCACAAATCTTTCACTTGAATCAAGTGCCTCCCATACCGGCAGGGGCGTGCCCCAATAACGCTCGCGGGAGATGGCCCAGTCTTTGATCTCCCGGAGCCACTCGCCAAAACGGCCATCCCGAGTATGCGCCGGCTCCCAATTTATTTGCTTGTTTTCACTAATTAATTTTTCTTTAACTTTCGGGTCAGACATTTTTATATACCAAGAATCGCGCGCGTAATAAATGAGCGCGGTGTGGCAACGCCAGCAATGCGGATAGGAGTGCTGATAATTTTCTTTATTGAAAAATAAATTTTTCTCGGTTAGGTATTTAATAATATCTATGTCTAGAGTTGGTTTGCCATTGTCGTCTTTTTCCTTCACAAACCTGCCTTCTAAAAATCCTGTGCCTTTGATGAATTTGCCTTCCGGATTTACCAAATGAAATTTCGGCAGACCTACTTTTGTGCCCAGCTCGAAGTCATCTTGCCCATACATCACGGCGGTATGCACAATACCGGTACCATCTACGGTATTTACAAAATCTGCCGCGTAAACTTTATACGCAGGTTCTAGGTTCAAGGGGCTAGGGGCTAGGTTTTTTAGAAATGGGAAAAGTGGCTCGTATTCCATGCCAACCATTTCACTGCCCTTGTGTTCGGCTATAATTTCATACGGACCTGGAATTATAGAAAGACGATCTTTGGCAAGCACGAGAATTTCTTCCCCTACTTTTGCTTCTACATAAGTAACATCTTTACCTACAGCCAGCGCGATATTCCCCGGCAGAGTCCACGGCGTAGTGGTCCAAGCTAAGAAATATGCTTTTGGAAATCCAACAATCTTAAACTTCGCATAAATAGATAAATCTTTTACGTCTTCATAACCCTGCGCAAGTTCGTGTGAAGAGAGAGCAGTGCCACAGCGCGGGCACCAGGGCACCACCTTATAATCTTTATATAAAAGTTTCTGATTATTTATTTCTTTTACCACATTCCAAACTGATTCAATGTAATCGTTGTCATAAGTCACATAAGGATTCTCTTGATCAGCCCAGTAACCAATTCTGTTGGTGAACTTTTTCCATAATTCGATATATTCCCAGACGCTCTCGCGACATTCCTGATTAAATTTTGCAACGCCATATTCTTCAATCGCTTTTTTGGAATTCAATCCTAGTTTCTTTTCTACCTGAAGCTCCACCGGAAGTCCATGCGTATCCCAGCCACCTTTACGACGCACATGAAAACCCCGCATCGTCTTATATCTAGGAATACAATCTTTAAAGGAAAAAGGCGCCATGGTGTGAAGCACTGGGAGAGAGTTTGCCGTCACTGGGCCATCGTAGAATACGAACTCCTTTTTCCCCTTCGATGCACTCAGGGTCTTCGAAAAAATTTTATTTTTATGCCAAAATTCCAAAACTTGCTCTTCACGAAGCGTGGCGTCACTTTTTTTATTTCGTTCTTTTCCAGCCATTATGGCTGATTTTAGCATAAAATCTTTATCTTTACATCTTGATTGGCGCTTCGATGCCTAGCAAATGCAGGCCTTTTTTGAGAACGAAGGTGAATGCGTAAGTGAGAGCAATTTTGTAAGGCG
>CAYJQS010000024.1:0-7193 GCA_964372515.1 uncultured Candidatus Saccharibacteria bacterium | reverse complement strand
ATGCCCCGGAGCGGCCGGAGGTTGTCTACTGTGAAAAGTGTTATCAGCAGGAGGTGTATTAAATTAGGTGTTAGGTTATAGGGGCTAGGTTCTAGTGTGGTATAATTCACAGATGCTGGTTAATTTAGTTAAAATCTTTATACCCACGGCTCTGGCCTTTTTTTTAGGCCTGGCGCTTACGCCGATTGCCACCCACTTTTTCTATAAATACAAAATGTGGAAAAAATATTCCAGAAACGGCTACACTTCCGTTCCAGATTTTCAGAAAATTCACAATGAACACGAAGAATTGAATACTCCGCGCATCGGTGGAATCATAATTTGGCTTCCGGCGCTTCTGATCACTTCTATTTTTTACTTGGTAGCGATTTTATATCCTTCGGACAGCTCTCTGAAGATGAATTTTTTAAGTAGAAATCAAACTCTGATACCATTTTTTACTTTATTTATCGGGTCGCTGTTAGGACTATGGGACGACCTGATTCAAATCTACGGGCACGGGAAATTCGCGCAAGATCATGCATCTTGGCGCAAATGGAAGGCGATTTTAGTGGCTCTTATTTCTCTTCTCATAGGTATATGGTTTTTTTATAAACTTGATGTGACAGGAGTGCACATTCCATTTGGCGGAGAAATAAATTTAGGCATTTTTATAATACCATTTTTTATAGTAGTAGCCCTTGCGATTTTCTCGGGGGGAGTCATTGACGGTATAGACGGGCTTTCGGGTGGAGTTTTTGCTTCCATATTTGCTGCGTATTCAGCCATAGCCTTTGCCAATAACCAAATCGACTTGGCTGCCTTTTCCGGAGTGATTACTGGAACTCTTTTGGCATTTCTCTGGTTCAACGTACCACCGGCCCGATTCTACATGGGAGAAACCGGTATCATTGGGCTCACCGTCACTCTGGCCACACTTGCGTTTTTGACCGATTCAGTTTTAATTCTTCCTGTCGTAGCTTTTCCTTTAGTAATAACTTCGGCTTCTGTGATTTTACAAATGATTTCAAAAAAATATTGGGGCAGGGGATTGTTCAGACTTGCACCAATTCACCATCATTTTGAAGCTATGGGTTGGCCATCGTATAAGGTAGTCATGCGTTTTTGGATTCTCGCGGTGGTGTTTTCAATTATAGGAATAATTTTAGCAATCATTAGCCGGTAAAATAAAATGCGGGGGCGAAAAATAGATAAATTTTTTTTAGTTATTGTGATCCTGCTAATTTCTGTCGGAGTGGCGATGTTTGTTTCCGCCTCGCTCGGAATTCTGGCTAAAAATGAAAAAACTTTTTATGCCGTGCTGTTCAGCCAGCTAGTTTTAGGGTTGGGCGCAGGTCTAGTTGGTATGTTTTTGTGTCTAAAAATTGATTATAAGTTTTGGCGCAAGTATTCTTTTTTTATTTTTTTAGGTTCAATACTTTTAACGGCGGCGGTTTTCATTCCTGCTTTAGGTTGGGAGCACCAAGGCGCAGAGCGCTGGATCAAACTCGGGCCGGCATCGTTGCAGCCAGTTGAATTTTTGAAATTTGGCTTCGTGATTTATTTTGCCGCTTGGCTGGCCTGGGTTAAAAACAAAGTGCAAGATTTTAAATTTGGTATTTTACCACTGGGCGTAATGCTCTCGATTATAGCCTTCATTTTATTCAATCAACCCGACACCAAAAGTTTTATTTTAATCACTGTCACCGGCGTGGCCATGCTTTTTATTTCCGGGGCATCGGTAAAATATATTTTAGGAATATCAGCCGGTGCGATTTTTCTGCTCGGAACTCTGGTTTTTTTTACGCCCTACTTGCAAGAGCGAGTAAAAACTTTTATTAATCCCGGAGAGGACCCGCGTGGAGCTTCTTACCAAATTCAGCAATCATTAATTGCAATTGGTTCAGGAGGAATGCTTGGCAGGGGCTATGGCCAAAGTATTCAGAAATTCAGTTACCTACCGGAGCCACAAGGAGATTCTATCTTTGCGGTTTTGGGTGAAGAATTGGGTTTTGTCGGATCGGTGGCCGTCATAATTCTTTATTTGCTTTTTGCTCTGCGCGGTTTTCGTATCGCCAACAACAGCCCTGATTATTTCAGTAGACTTTTAGTCGCCGGAATTGTTATAATGATCACGGCGCAATCATTTATGAATATTGCTTCGATTACCGGAGTTTTCCCGCTGACCGGAGTGCCGCTTCCTTTTATGAGCCACGGAGGCACTTCACTCATGATATACATGATGGCGGTGGGTATAGTGCTACAAATATCAAAATATCAACATAAAAATTAGGTTCTAGTTTCTAGGTTCTAGCACCTAATCACTAGCAACTATCAACTAATCCAATGAAAATAGTTTTTACAGGCGGAGGCACGGGCGGGCATTTTTATCCGATTATTGCTGTTGCCCAAAAAGTGCATAAAATAATAGATACCGATAAAATTCTCGGGGTAAAACTTTATTATATCTCTGATAGCCCTTATGACAGGGAAATGCTTTTTGAAAATGAAATTTTATACGAAGAAGTGACCGCTGGCAAGATGCGCACTTATTTTTCCTTTTTAAATTTTGTGGATCTTTTTAAAATGTTTTTCGGCGTCATTGGCGCTATCTTTAAAATGTTTTCCATTTATCCCGATGTTGTTTTTGGTAAAGGCGGATATGCATCCTTCCCGACAATTTTTGCCGCCAGGTTGTTGCGCATACCGATCGTGATTCACGAATCAGACTCTGCGCCGGGCAGGGTAAATAAATGGGCCGGCCATTTTGCTAAAAGAGTGGCAGTGTCTTTTAAAGATGCGGCGAGATATTTTCCTCCAAGCACTGTGGCTTGGACTGGACACCCGGTGCGAGCTGAGATAGAAGTTCCGGCTCCGCGCGAGGAAGCACTAAAATATTTTAAATTTGAATCAGGCGTGCCGGTTGTTTTTATTTTAGGAGGATCCCAAGGCGCAGAGCTTATAAATAATACAATTTTAGATGCTCTGCCCAGGTTGGTAAAAAATTATCAAGTCATTCACCAGACTGGCGTTCGGAATTTTAAATCAGTCAAAGATCAATCCGAGGTAGTGCTTGCCAACAGCGGTGAAAAATCAAGATACACGCCGATTGCTTTTTTGAATCCCTTGGCTATGAAAATGGCTGCTGGCGTGGCGACAATTATTATTTCTCGCGCGGGCTCGGCTTTATTTGAAATAGCTGTTTGGGGCGTGCCGTCAATACTAGTTCCATTTGCGAAATCAAATGATGACCATGCCAAGAAGAATGCTTTTGTCTATGCTCATGCGGGAGCTTGTTGCGTTATTGAGGAAGAAAATATGACTGCTAATATTTTATGCTCGGAACTTGAAAGTATAATAGGGGACAAGGCAAGCTACGATAGAATGTCCAAAGCCGCCAAGGCGTTCAATAAACCCGATGCGGCTATGAAAATTGCTCGAGTGCTAGTAGATACAGCTTTGAGCCATGAGAAATAAAACCGAAACCCCTTTTGTTTTTTTCTTAACATACGCATATGCGTAAATTAAGTAAAAAATTCAATAAACTAAAACGAAAAACATATTTTTTATATCGGCTCTTCTTTGACAAGGGGGATTGAGGGGGTTGTGTGCATGATATAATTAGACCATGAAACCATATCGATTTAGTCCTATACAAAACAAAAATGAATTACTGGAAGCCGTAGAATATACACATTTAAAATGTTTTGAGTTATGTAAAAAAGTTTTTGGGAGGTATCTTTCGGTCGCAGGTAATATTGGAATATTTTGTCATTATGATGATGAATATAAATTCCTTACAAAATTACGGGAAGAACTAACAGAAAAATCTGACAACTGGAATCAAAAATATTATCGTCTTCATAAACCTGTTACAATTCCTGCTCAAGGTGATGTGCCAGATACTGTATATACATATCTCTACATTCGTAAACCAGACCAGCATAAAGAAGTAGGCGATGCTGATTTTGTTTTAGATAATAAAGAGTTTAGTAAATTAAAGAATTCTTTATTGCACGGCATAGAGATTAAGGGAATAAAAATACTTGATCGCCCCAATCTTGATCTGATTGAATTATCTGATCCGGATATTGATGCCCTTTCTTTTATAGGCACAAAAAATATGACTGAAAATGTTAGAGTAAAAACAAATTAAAAATTATTCTGAATTTCTTCCCCCTGATAAGGGGGACAAAGGGGGTTTAGTTGTGCTAAAATGGCTTTATGTTAGAAAAAGTTGTCACCAGATTTGCGCCGAGTCCGACAGGGAAGTTTCATGTCGGGGGAATAAGGTCGGCCTTATATAATTATCTTTATGCCAGAGGACATGGGGGTAAGTTTATTTTGCGTTGCGAAGACACTGACAAAGAAAGGTCCAAAAAGGAATACGAAGATTATTTTCTTGCGGTATTTGAGTGGCTGGGACTCTACTATGATGAGTTTTATCGTCAATCTGAACGGACACCCGTCTATAAAAAATATCTGGAAAAACTCATTCAGGAAGGCAAGGCTTATGTTTCAAGGGAAGAGATAAAAGAAGAGGGGCAGAGAAGTGAAGTGATTCGTTTTAAGAATCCCAACAAAAGAATTAATTTTCATGATGAAGTACTGGGCGATCTTTCATTTGATACGACCGAATCCAAAGATTTTATCATCGCGCGCGATCTCGAAAATCCGCTTTTTAATTTTACGAATGTCGTGGATGATTTTGAGATGGGTGTGACGCATGTAATTCGCGGCCAAGAACATGTGTCCAACACTCCGCGTCAAATTTTAATCGGAGAAGCCATCGGCGCTCCAAAACTAATTTATGCCCACTGTTCTATTATTTTAAACGGAGAACGTGCAAAATTGTCCAAACGAGACCCTTTGGTCTCTCCGGCTCTCGAATATAAAGAGCGAGGATATTTACCGGAAGCCATGCTTAATTTTATGTCTCTTTTGGGCTGGAATCCCGGCACTCCGCAAGAAATTTTTTCTTTGAAAGAGTTAGTAGAAGTTTTTTCTTTGGAGAGAATGCAAAAACAAGGGGCAATCTTTAATGGAGCTAAACTAGACTGGATAAATAAAGAGCATATTAAAAAACTCCCTGCAGAAGAAATAAGAATAAAAATTTTAGAACGTTTGCCGGAGAGTATGCAAAATAAAAAAGGAGAAAAAATTATTCCGCTTATTTTGGAGCGTATTTCTAAATGGGGCGATGTGACGGAAATGGTTGGGGCAGGGGAGTTAGATTTTTTCTTTACCGCGCCGGAGATAGATAAGAAAAAGCTTATTTACAAAAATACTGAGCCAGAAAAAATTGTAAATAATTTAAAGTTAGCTATAAAAATATTGCAGGAAATAGAAGATAATAATTTTACAAAAGAAAATATAAAAAATGCCCTAATGCTGATAGCAGACAACTTGGAGAGTAGGGGAGAGTTACTACATCCGGTGCGCTTTGCTCTCTCCGGGCTTGATAAGTCACCCGACCCTTTTATTATTGCTTCTATCATAGGAAAAAATGAAACTCTATCTCGCTTACAAAAAGCAATTTAAGCTTGTTTTTTTAGGGTTTTTACTAGTTTTCCCCATTATTTTTCCGGTTGTTTTTTCTCATGCGCAAACAGCAAAAGAGCTCCAAAACAAAATAGACAACAGCAATGCTGAAATAGAGAGGCTGGAAAAAGAAATAAAAGCTTATCAGGGGCAACTCAACACGCTAAGCCAGCAGAAAAGTTCTCTAGCTGGCTCTTTAAAACAGCTAGATATTAACCGCAAAAAATTAATCGCCGATATCGCCGTCACTCAAAATAAAATTGATAAAACGAATTATAAAATAGAAAGTTTAACATCTCAAATAGGCGACAAACAGGATTCTATTTCAAATAATCGGGATGCCATAGCTCTGGGCATAAAAGCAATAAATGAATTTGAGCAAAATACTCTGGTTGAAGTAGTTTTATCTGAAAATAGCTTTACCACTGCCTGGACAGACATAGATAACGCCGTAACTGTCCGCAATACATTAAGAAATAAAATAACCGAACTTCTAAAAGTTAAAACTGACCTAGAGGGGGTAAAGGAAGAAACAACCAAAGCTCGCAATGAATTAGTGCAGCTTCGAGCAGAGCTGGCTGATCAGAAAAAAATTGTCGAACAAAATACCAGAGAAAAAAATCAGCTTTTAGCGCAAACAAAAAACAGTGAAGCAAATTACCAAAAATTACTAAAAGATAAAATCGCGAAGCGGGATGCCTTCGAAAAAGAACTGCAGGATTACGAAGCTCAGCTACAATTCGTTCTTGACCCATCGAAGCTTCCGGGAAAAGGGATACTCGGCTGGCCACTCGAAAAGATATATGTGACTTCCGCCTATGGCCCCAGATGGGGCAGATTTCATGCTGGCGTAGATTTACGAGCGTCAATGGGAACTCAAGTTATGGCCATGGCGGAGGGTGTAGTAAAAGGAGTCGGGGATACGGATTTATGTTGTCCTGGCGCATCTTTCGGCAAGTGGATATTTATAGAATATAATAATGGTCTTTCCGGTACCTTTGCGCACCTTTCACTGATTAGCGTTAAGTCCGGACAAAGGGTAAAAAGAGGTGATGTAGTGGGCTATAGTGGCAATTCTGGCTCTTCCACAGGGCCTCATTTACATGTTTCAATATACGTCCCAAGCGGAGTTAAGGTAGATTCTTTTGCAAGCAAATCTTATCCTGGTAAAATTTTAATTCAGCCCATAGCGGCCACCAATGCCTATCTCGACCCAATGTTTTATTTGCCTCCATATAAGATCTAGTGGTATAATATTATAATGAATCGTGAGATAAAAAATAGACAGGGCGGGTTTTTACAACTAATAATTCTGATTGTTGTTGCTGTTCTCTTGATGAAATATTTTAATGTTTCTGTGTCTGATGTTGTGGATTGGTTTAAGTCGGTATTCTAAAATGACAAACAATAAAAAAAGGGGAGATATAAGCATATTGAGCATTTTTCTTTTGGGAGTTATTATTATTTTTGTGCTGAGTTATTTTGATATAAGTATCAAAAAAGTAGTCGAGGCGCCTCAAACCCAAGAGAATTTGCAATATGTCGGGGGAGCGGGTAAGAGCTTTTTGCAGAAGTACCTCAAATGGCCGGCGCACTAACTCTGGCAAGATGTTTTGGTAGATATTTTTTGGAAAAGTTTTATTTTAAATATGGAACGAATTCTTGATGGCAAG